>JAAZCN010000021.1 GCA_012513245.1 Synergistaceae bacterium
CAGTGCTGGCTTACTTCTAATTCGCTTCTTAGCTTTTACACGCAAATTCATTGTTATTCCTCTGCGCTTCTAAGCTCCGGATATGATCCGTAAACCTTATCCGTACTTTTGCTTTTCCCTCTATTCAACTGTCATGGTGCGGGCACAACCGGCCTGAGCCGGAGAGTGCAAGAGGTATTCTATAGATGATTGCCCATACTGTCAACAAATACAATTAGATTCGAACATTGTTCTATATAAACTGTAAGTATTCAAGTCCGCACATATATTTATCTACGATGTTTATTGTTCTGTATAAACCTTACATATACTACGATTATATATAAAACTGGGTGATCAGCTTTAGCCGAAACACCCAGTTTTATATTGTCAGATTATATTTTAAGTGAATATACTTAGTAGTTGATCAAAGAGTTAATATCGATACTTTCGTTTATTCATCCTCAGTAATATCGAGCTTCAGAACTCCCTCTTCAAGCAGTGCCTCTACAGAATCCTCGATGCTTCCAGAAAGCACATCTTCTTCTTCGACAACAGGTACATCCAGCAGGCCAAGACCCTCTGCCACCTTATGAAGGACATCCTTTGTTATCTCTTCCATCAGCTCAGGATGTTCATCCATGTAGGATGCGACTCCCTCTTTGCCCTGACCGAGAGTTTCACCTTTGTAAGAAAGCCATGAGCCTTTTCTTTTGACCACTTCCCTGTCAATAGCCATATCAAGTACAGACATCGCCTTGGGAACGCCTTTGCCGTATATCAGAGTGGTATGAGCTGTGCGGAAAGGCGGAGCTTGTTTATTCTTAACTACCTTTATCCACAGTTCATGGCCGATAACTGTTTCTCCCTGAGTGACCTGTTTCCCTCTCTTTACTTCTATCCTTACGGAGCTGTAGAATTTGAGAGCTCGGCCGCCGGTTGTGGTTTCTGAAGGACCTGCTCCATAGCCTGTGTTTATTTGTGATCGCATCTGATTTATAAATATAACGGTTGTGTTGCTTTTTGAAATAGCCGCAGTGAGGCGCCTTAATGCATAAGACATGAGCCTTGCATGAAGGCCCATTTGGTTGCTGCCCTCTCCCATTTTTCCATCGATCTCAGCCTGGGGCGTCAAAGCAGCCACAGAGTCTATGACTACAACGTCAAACGCTCCGCTTCGAACAAGGGTATCAAGTATATAAAAAGCCTGTTCTCCGCTGTCCGGCTGTGACATATAGAGGTTTGCTGTGTCTACTCCAAGAGCGGCTGCGAGTCGGGGGTCAAGTGCATGTTCCGCATCTATAAAGGCAGCCAATCCGCCTTTTTTCTGTGCTTCCGCCAGGATGTGGAGAGCTATAGTTGTCTTACCGCCGCCCTCCGGCCCAAATATCTCTACAACACGTCCGCGTGGGATCCCACCTATGCCGAGAGCAACATCAAGAGAAAGTATCCCGCTTGGAATGACCTCGGCTACACGCATAACTTCATCGCCCAATCTCATTATCGCTCCGTCGCCGAATTTGCCTCTTATTTCGATCAACGCCTGTTCGAGTATGTCTTCCCTGGTTACCGATTCTTTTTTTCTGGCCATTTATATGCCTCCCCGTATCTATTTAATACTATTTGAATACAAAGATATTATATACAGTATGTCATATTTTGAAAAGACCCAGTGGGGTGTATCTCGGACCCATGGGAGAGAGCTCACTTTGCATAAGCGTTATCTCTCTGACTGTCCAAGATGCAGTAACCAGCACTTCGCTCTCCATCGTTGACAGGATCTTTTCCGGCAGGGGGAGATCAGATTGCCTGCGACCTATTGTGATGTGAGGCGTGTACTTTTTGTTTTCCCTTAGTATAGAGGCTTTCAACGCTGTTTTTTCAACTTCATTCCTTATTGCAAAAAGACTTTCTGTGTTTCCCTTTACACCCGCCCACACTACTCTGGGCCTCACTAGGTCGGGAAATCCTCCGATCCCTTCAATGTTTATATCGAATGGACCTGTCTGTCTTATGTTTTTTAAATTATTTAATAGCATGTTAACTGTCTCGGGTGGCTTTTCTCCACAGAACTTAAGAGTTATGTGCATAGTTTCGGGATACGCCCACCTGAACTCATGCGATTCACGTCTCCTGGCAGAGAGCCAGTCTGACATGATCTTTATTTGAGGTTTAGGAATAGTTACACAGACAAAAGTCCTCAGGAGAACTCCCGAGAAAAAAGGTATTCACCCTACCATGTCATTACATCCTTTCCAACAGAGCTGTAAGGGCTGTTTCTACCGCAGAATTCCTTATTTGCACCCTATCTCCGCTGAACCGTTTTTTAAATGTATATGTGGCTTCATTTGAAGATATCCCGAACCAAACTGTTCCAACAGGCTTTTCTTCGCTTCCTCCGTCCGGTCCGGCTATCCCTGTTACACTTAGAGCAATTTCAGACCTGAACATCTTCCTGGCTCCCTCAGCCATTTTTTCGGCACACCGGGAGCTTACTGCACCCTGATCATCAATTATCCGGGAGTCAACTCCAAGAATATCAATTTTTGCTTCGTTACTATACGTCACAGCAGAACCAAGAAAGACCTTTGAAGCTCCGGGAACATCCGTTACAGCTCCGGCAATCAGTCCACCGGTGCATGACTCTGCAAAGGCAATGGTCGTGTTGTGATAAGCTGCTGCTTCTACCAGTTTTTTTGCAAGGAGGCCTGTATCCATTGTCATCTCCCGATAAGACCGAAGATCGCATCCATCCCGCCCTTAAAGAAGATCCACGTCAATCCCCTAAGAAGCAGGTTGGCCATTATGCCGCCAACGATGTCATCTGCCATTATGCCTACCCCTCCGGGCAATCTTTCCATATCTCTTACGGGAAATGGCTTTGTTATGTCAATTATCCTGAAGAGAAAAAGCCCGACTATAGCGTAGGTAGGATCAAAACCCCAGCATGCTGTCCAGCATCCGGCGACTTCATCGATCACAATTTCCTGCGGATCTTCTCTTTGAACAGCCTTTTCATATTTATCAGCAGCTATCGTTCCTATGACAGCTACAGCTGCGATCACCCAAAGAGGCAGTCCGCCAAAAGCTATCCAGATCAAACACGCTGCCATGGATCCCAGTGTTCCGGGCATCTTGCTGAACCTGCCAAGAGTCCCCATAGTGGATATCATCCCATACCAGGTTTTCATTTCAGAAATAAGTATCATTATCTCAACTCTTCTCCAACCATATCGTGGGGCATTGCTTCCGTCATTCTGACTTTTACAATGTCACCCTCTTTGACCTTGTCACTTATGTTCCTTATTTCTATCGATCCGTCTACTTCAGGCGCCTCGCGGAAACTTCTCCCCTCGGCAAAAGAGGCTTCCCTGTCTATCTTCTCAACAAGCACATCCATGGTCCTGCCTTCAAAAAGCATCTGCCTTTCCATAGATATCTCTTCCTGAAGAGCCATCAGTTTTCTCAGACGTTTTTGCTTCACAGGTTCTGACACTTTATCACCCATCTTTTCTGCCTCTGTGCCTTCCTCGGCAAAGAAGGTAAATGCACCCATCCTGTCAAAACGTGTCCTGGTGATGAAATCCAGCAAATTATCAAAATGAGCCTTTTTCTCTCCGGGAAAACCCACCATGCAGGTCGTGCGAAGCGCAAAATCTTCGTTGATGCTTCTTGCAGCTGTAAATATCGACGAAAGCCCCTCCGGTGAGATTTTTCTATTCATAGCAGAGAGAATTTCTGGATCCGCGTGCTGTATCGGTATGTCCAGGTAAGGAAGGACCTGCTTTCCGGAAGCGACCCTCTCAAGGAGTTTATTCGTTATCCGGCTGGGGTGGAGATATAGGAGTCTGATCCATATATTTTTGGGAAGCGCACTCTCCAGCTCATCGATGAGATCAATGAGAGAATCTTTCCCATAAAGGTCGGTACCATAGACCGTCAGATCCTGACCTACTACGCACAGTTCAACAGCTCCCTCTTTAACAAGTTGATCGGCTTCACTGATAAGCGTATCAATGGGAAGGCTGCTAAGTCCTCCCCTGATCCCCGGTATTGCACAGTATGTACATTTATTATTACAGCCTTCGCTTATTTTTAGGTATCTCGTAAATTTCGACGACGATGGCAGCGAAGTCCTGCAACGGCTATTCTCCGGTATTCCTCCCATGCTCCTTATTACAGATGCCCAATCCTCGCTTCTTGCCCAGAAATCTACGACTGGCATCTCTTTGATCAGATCGTCTGAATATCTGTTTACAAGACATCCGACGACACCTATCTTTTTTAATTTTCCCTCTTTTTTAAGCTGTTCCAGATCCAATATTGCCGCAATACTCTCTTCGGATGCTGGCTGTATAAATCCACATGTGTTGACTATGCCGACATCCGCAGATTCAACATCATCAACCAGCACATACCCGGCACGCTGAAGTTCTCCTGCCAGGCACTCGCTGTCGACCCTGTTTTTCGCACATCCAAGGCTAAGACAATATACCTTCATTTATAAAGAAGTTGAGAGTCTTCGCTCACAGGTTGATTTAACATATATAGACTGAGTCCCTGCCCTGTAAGTCCGGCCGCTATCCCAAGGGCCATTTTTATTCTTGCCTGGTAAGGATTCAGCTTCCCTCCTGACATCACGCCCATCTCGAGCAGTTTGACAAAGCACCCTTCGAAATAGTTAGTCTGGGCGGTATGTCCCTGAAAACATCTTGAAACCACTGTTACGGGTATTCTTTTTCTGAGTATATTCCTTATGTGGGGGACCCATGAGGGAGGGACGTTGCCCGTACCAAATCCGGCAAGCACAAGACCCTGGACCTCTTTATTCGAAGCAAGGGAAGCTATTATCCTTTCCCCGCCCCCCAGCGATGCATAGACAAGTTCTACTGCAGCGGGAGTTTCAGGTTTCCTGGCAAGGAAGCCCGGTCTTCTTAAGGTTCGCAGAAACTTGACCTCATCGTTCAGCATTTTTCCAATAGAACCTTTTTCAGGAGACTGAAATATATTTTCCGGGCTAGTAGGATCCACCATTACCGCTTCTGAAGCCGCGAAGAGTTCGCCGCTTGAGCAGATCAAAACACCTTTATCCTTTGCCTCCTCGGAGAGGGCTGCAAGGACAGAGCACCTAAGGTTCATCAGGCCCTCTTTAAGACCGGCCCGGCCCTGCACCATAAGGTTTGCAAATATAACCGGCTGAGGATGCTCCCAGAGAAGATCCGTAAGGTATGCCATCTCCTCCATAACTCCGCTCCCCGATATAACTATTATGCCCGTGTAACCATCTGAAACCAGTGTTTCAAACATATTCTCCATTTCTGCCGTCAATTTCATGGAGTAATGGTTGCTGGGCTGGCAGCTCCATTCGATCAGCTCACAGCAATCTACCAAGTCCTCCGGCAGATAATTTAAAAGCGAGCACGGGTCAGCGCTTTCTTCATCTCCTGAAAAATTACCGGCAATCACTAAAGCAAGCTTTGTCTTGGGCTCCAAATCGATTCCTCCATCCCAGATAATGAGAGATATTACTCTGCTCTCAACGTGCATTTTATCGCAAAGTCAGGCACGTTACAAACGAAAATATATTTCCACCGGTTTCAATGGGTTACTGCAACGTTTCGAACATGTCTCTAATGATAAGGAATTTTCCTGTGGACTTTTGATCTTTTTCAGTTTATCTTACTATGGATCAGAGTATACATGCGCACATTTCTATTTTATCAATAACATGCCTCTGTCCAACAGGCTGTCAGGCATGGATACGAACAACGGGAGGAAATGAGATTTGGAAGCTTTATCAGCACTTACAACGATGTTTTCTTCACTTATAAGCTGGCTGGTCGATGTCATTGGACACTTGGGGTACCCGGGGATCATCGGTCTTATGTTTCTTGAATCTTCTTTTTTTCCCTTCCCGAGCGAGGTAGTTGTGCCCCCTGCAGGTTATCTGGCGTGGAAAGGCGAAATGAACCTTTTGTTAGTAATACTTTCCGGCATCGCAGGAAGTATCCTTGGAGGGGTCTTCAATTACTGGATAGCAGTAAAGTGGGGAAGACCGATCTTTGAGAAGTATGGGAAATACTTTTTTGTAACGCATGAATCACTTGACAAGGCCGAACTGTTTTTCTCCAAGCATGGACACATAAGCACATTTACAGGCAGGTTGATCCCTGTCATAAGACAGTACATATCGCTTCCCGCAGGACTGGCAAGAATGCCTATGGGACAGTTTTGTCTATACACCGCACTGGGTTCCGGGATATGGGTGGTAATATTGGCACTGACAGGCTACTTCCTGGGAAGCAATCAAGAGCTGATCCACCAGGAGATCAAGAAGATCTCAATATTTCTGATAATTGGATGCGGAATTTTGACATCAGTCTACATCTGGAGATACAGAAAAAAGGAAAAGGCTAAGAACAACGGATAATAGTAGCTGCTCCTCATAAGGGAGGTTTAAACTGTGTATTATTCAATAGGCAGGAAGCTTCTGAAGATAGAAGGAGAAGGTGATATCCCCCAGCCTTTTGCCGCTGTGCTGACCGGGGACGAATTCGAAAAAGGAGAACTTCCGCCCGGTTTTGACCGATCGTCCATGGCGCGATATCCAAAACCTCGTTTCTGCAAAGCTGAAGTACACGAGGATATGCTCTCGGGAACCCTCTCTGTTCCTAATAAAAGATCCTTTGGAAAGCACTCCGGGTTTTCATACTACATTAATAGAACCGGTGTCATTTTTGTTGACGATTCCGGGTTAACAACAACAATTTTGGAAAAGGCGGAGAAAACCGCAGTGTGGCGTGAGCCCTCTGCAGGTCACTTTTTCTACACTTTTATGGAGATACTTGTTGAGAACGATCTGAGATACCTTGAAGGGATAGAGGATAGGCTGGCAAAACTGGAGGCTTCGGTTCTGTCCAATAAACTTGAAGGTTTTATGTACAGAATAGTGGAAATAAGAAAAGAGATACTTGCCTGCTCGCATTATTATTCGCAGCTTTCCGACGTAGCTCTGGAAATCCTTGAAAACGAAAATGAGATTTTTGAAGAATCTTCCCTTAGGATGCTAAAACATTTTTCAGACAGAGCCCACAGACTTCGTCAAGAGACGCAGATGTTGCGTGAATACTCCCTTCAGATAAGCGAAGCATACCAAACACAGATAGATATCAGGCAGAATATCGTCATGAAAGTCCTGACAGTAGTAACTGCAATATTCCTTCCCCTCTCGCTCATCGCCGGATGGTACGGCATGAATTTTGAGAACATGCCCGAACTTCACTGGCATTACGGATACCTTTATGTCTTCTTATTAAGTATCATAGTCGTCATGGGATGCCTTTGGATCTTTAAAAGAAAAAAATTTCTAAAGTAGAAGCCGGCATACTAAAGACCGGGCTCAGACCGCGACTAACATAACCAGGCACGAGGTCCGTACGCTCATGATAAGGAGGCAGTTGTAATGAAGATGACCGTACCTTTGATGATCCTGTTCACAGTTTTAACTCTTGCTATATTTCAGCCGCTTGCAGTGATCCATGCTGAAGCTGCGGCAAAAACAACCTCAGGGATAAAGACTACGAAGGAGGGCAACAGTATGACTATTACTTTTAAAGATGAGACTTACATCAGTGAAAAGGGCACGGGAGTAATTTATCTTGCGGGAGGATGCTTCTGGGGACTTGAAAAAATGATGCAGACGATCCCCGGAGTTGTAAGGGCGACAAGCGGATACGCCAATGGAGACCCCTTAATAACGCCAACATACAGGGAAGTCTGCAGCGGAAAGACAGGCTATCGTGAAACTGTACGGGTCCGGTACAGAGAAGATAAGGTCAGCCTCGATGCCATCCTCTTCGCTTTCTTCACGGCCATTGACCCGACAGTTAGGAACAGGCAGGGCAATGATATCGGAAGCCAGTACCAGAGCGGTATATATTTTACAGACGAATCTTCTGCTAAAATCGTCGACCACGTAGTAAAGGTCGAAAAAAGCCGGCATAAAAACTTTGCTGTTGAGATAAAACCGCTGGAGTCATTTTATGATGCCGAAGAATACCACCAGGATTACCTTGACAAAAATCCGGGGGGATACTGCCACATCACTCCGGCAGAGATAAAAATGGTTGAAAAAATGGTAGTTGACCCTGCAAAATACAGAAGGCCCGAAGATGAAGAGATAAGAAAACAGCTCTCGAAAGAGGCCTACATGGTCGCTGTTGAATCGGGAACTGAGCCCTCCTTCAACAACGAGTTCTGGGACCACAGGGAAAAGGGGATATATGTAGATATAGTCACAGGCGAACCCCTCTTCTCATCAAAAGACAAGTTTGAGAGCCCCTGCGGCTGGCCGGCATTTTCAAAGGCTATAGACCCAAACACGATCATCTATCTGGACGATAATTCTTTCTTTATGAGAAGGATAGAGGTAAGGAGCAGGGCCGGAAACTCGCATCTGGGACATGTTTTCCACGGAGACCCTCATTCGCCTAACGGCACCCGTTTCTGCATAAACAGCCTTTCACTCAGGTTCATCCCTTTAAGCGAGATGGAGAAAGAGGGTTACGGATACATGATGCAGTATGTGGCTTAGATCGTGCCGGGAGGGCTGGCGGGGAGAACACCCGCCGGGAGTCGGTTGCAAATATGTTGGGAATCAATGGGGTAAGGCAGCGACGAGCTCCATGTCGCGAGAAGTGGCGATTCCATCGCCGAGAAGAGGTTGTAAATGCAGGCAAGCGGGGCAAGAGTTGGCAAGCAGTTGGCAAGCAATTGGAAAAGGCAGCGGCGGGTGGCTTGCCGCTGCCGCCGAAGTAGTTACCGCCTGCTTTGACAACAGATTAACGTCGCACTATCTAAGCCAATGGGAGTGCTATTCTTTTCTTCCAGCCATGAACTCTACGAACTGCCTGGCTGCTCTGCCTGAAAAACCTCCATGTTTGAGTTCCCACCGGATGGCTCCCAGTACCAGTTCCTCTTCGGTAGCATCCACCTTGTACTCTTTTGCCAGAGTCCTAACAATGTTGAGATACTCTTCCTGCTCCGGCGAAAAATATCTGATCATGAGGCCAAATCTGTCAACGAGGGACATCCGTTCCTGCATTGTCTCGGATTCGTGCATATCCTCATACTTGTCATCCCTGTCAGCCCAGGCCTCTTTCATGAGGTGGCGTCTGTTGGATGTAGCATATATAAGAATGTTGTCAGGCCTTTTTTCAAGACCCCCCTCTATGAATGCTTTGAGGAACTTGTACTCGACCTCAAAATGTTCAAAAGAGAGATCATCCATAAAAACAACAAACTTGTAGTTTCTTGTTTTTATTAGATCTACGATCGTCTTGAGATCTTCGATCTGGTGTTTGTAGACCTCGACCATCCTAAGTCCCTGAGGAGCAAAGCGATTCAGAAGAGCTTTTACCGTAGAAGATTTGCCTGTACCGCTCTCTCCGTAAAGCAAAACGTTATTTGCCGGTCTGCCTTCAAGAAATGCGACTGTATTATCCACAAGTATCTTTTTCTGCGGATCATATCCCACAAGTCCTTCGAGGGTTATCTCTTCTGTATGAGTTACAGGTACTATTTCTTCTCTTTTACCGTCCCACCTGAAAGCTTTGTTAAGGGCATACTGTCCTGAGCCGTGTTTGTAATGAAATCCCAGCAGCTCTTCGTAAAAATCATCTGTATTCCCGGAGTTCCTGAGCGCCTCGGCAAGTTCCCGGACAACATGGCCTGATGATCTGTCGAGTGCACTGTTCTCCAGCAGAAGCGGCTCATAATATCCGCATCTTCCAAAAGCGGAAACTTCGAGGTCTTTATCAATGAGGTTCAGATCGAAATTGAAATAAAAACGGATGGTCTCAATATCCTCTTTTACCAGCTGGGAGAGCGTTCCTGAAAGTTCTTGCCTGCGTTCCTGAGCAAGTGAGAAAGTGGTCTCAAACTTTGCAAAAAGCATGGTTATCCACGACTGCCAGATATTGCCGCTTATTCCCATCAGTTCTGCAGCCTCTGCCATACGGGATACAGATTCATAGTACCAGGAGATCGCCTCCTGCTTGTACCCATCATCTATTTGACCGGCACTTTTTATAAGTCCGGATATACATGCAAAGACCTCATCTTTTTCAAATTCCCTGAGAGCAATAAGCTCCGCTTTCATTTATTCATCCTCGTCAGATTCCACTACTCCTGCTCTGGCTCTTGCTTTTTTTCGTTCATCTGAATTGAGGATCATTTTACGGATCCTCACGTTGAGGGGCGTAACTTCGACAAGCTCGTCGTCGCCGATCCATTCAAGCGCTGTATCGATAGTCATTATCCTGGGAACATCAAGCACTGTGATCATATCTTTCGTCGCTGACCTGTGGTTGGTCTGTTGTTTTCTCTTGCTCGGGTTGCAGGGGAGGTCTTTGTTCCGGGAACTCTCACCTATGACCTGACCGTTATAGACCGGTTCACCGGGCTTAACGAAGAGCAATCCGCGTTCCTGGAGATTATCGAGGGCATAGCTCGTAGTTGTTCCACTATCCATACTCACAAGGGAGCCTCTGTTTCTTGATACTATATCTCCTACCCATTCACTGTAACCAACGAATCTTGAAGCCAGTATCCCGAGGCCTCTTGTATCTGTGAGAAATTCTCCTCTGTAGCCGATAAGGCCTCTTGTCGGTATCCGGAATGAAAGCCGAAGCACACCGGTGCCTCCGTTTTCCATGTTCTTAAGCTCACCTTTGCGCTGAGCCAGTTTTTGGATCACGACTCCCTGATATATCTCCGGAACGTCTACTATTACTTCCTCCATGGGTTCCAGCATCTTACCTTTGGCGTCGTGTTGTACTATAACTTCCGGTCTTGATACACATATTTCAGAACCTTCCCTGCGCATCTCTTCAATTAGTATGCCAAGATGAAGTTCACCTCTGCCCGATACCTTAACTCCATCGGGACGTCCGATATCTTCCATGCGAAGTGCAGGGTCAGTTTTTGTCTCACGCTCTATTCTAGCTTTGAGCTGCCTAAGGGTTATAGAGTTTCCGTCCTGACCGGCAAAGGGGCTTGTATTGACAAGGAAGAACATCGAGACAGTAGGTTCTTCTATATCCAGCGGGTGCATCACTTGTCCGGTAAATTCAGGCGAATTGATAGTGTCACCGAGGTCTAAATTCTCCGGTCCTGTAAACCAGACTATATCCCCGGCTCCGACGGCGTCTACTTCAGTCCTTATCAGGCCGTTAGTCACATAAAGATGCGTACAGGAAGAAGTCTCCGTAGAAACTATCTCCCAGTCGGTCTGATCGTAATCCTTCCATCTGGTATGTGTCCTGACTATTTTGTCACCTTTACGTATAGTGCCCTGAAGGATCCTTCCGCATCCTATCCTTCCGAGATACTCGCTCCAAGAAAGAGTACAGACCTGCATGAGGAATGGCTTGTCCATCTCAGCCTGAGGCGCGGGCACTTTTTCTATTATCGTCCTGAAAAGGTCGTCCATTCCGGGTTTAACGTTCTCTTCCATTTTGTCAAGATCGTCAACGAACCAACCCTGAAGCCCTGAGCCGTAGAGGACTTTAAAGTCGCACTGCTCTTCTGTTGCTCCAAGTTCTATGAAAAGATCAAAAGTTTTATCAAGGGCTCCGTTTGGATCTGCATTTGGTCTGTCGACCTTATTTACGATCACGATGGGCTTTAGTCCCAGCCTGAGTGCTCTCATGAGAACATATCTCGTCTGCGGCATAGGTCCTTCGTTTGCATCAACAAGAAGGAGGACAGAATCTACCATTGAAAGTACTCTCTCGACCTCTCCGGAAAAATCTGCATGTCCGGGAGTATCAACAATGTTTATTTTGTAGCCGCCCCACTCTACCGTGCAGTGCTTGGCCTTTATGGTTATGCCCCGCTCTCGTTCAATCGTTCCCGCATCCATGACACGTTCTTCCACGACCTGGTTATCCCTGAAAAGCCTCGCCGATTTAAATATACCGTCGATAAGGGTGGTCTTGCCATGGTCGATATGGGCTATAATGGCTATATTTCTGATTTTTGATGAGTCCTGCATTGTTTTTGTTCCCTTCATCTGCAGATTACCGCTATACGGCACAGATATTTTCAAACTTTAGAGATATCGATATTTGACAAACGAGAATTATATCACTATATACCCAGTCAAGTCAAAAAATATAGCCGCCCTTAAAGGCGACCAAGTCAAAATTTATTGTTATGTCTATTAGGCCTGATCGTTCCTTACCGACCTCAGATCTGCATAGAGCGTATATCGGCTCCTGCCCATCTCCTTAGCAAGACTCTCGATCGCCCCTTTAAGCTCAAAAAAACCGAGGTTGTCCATATATTTTATGCACTGCTTCCTCTCTTCACTGCTTAAAAAGTTCAGTGGTTTTCCAAACTTTTTTCTTGCTTTCTCTATTAGAGAATGGTCATCCTTTATCCCGCTGAACTTTTCTGTTTTCACTGTATCAAACGAGAGGAGATCAGTCCTCATCATAAAATCGCCCATATCTTTCAGTATGCTCCCCTTTGTCATGTCAAAATTAATACAGAGGAAGCCAACGATTTTGTCATATTCATCTTTTATAAGAGCCACCCCCGAACGCATGGGCCTGCCACTTCCGGCTTCTGAGAGATAATTGGCAACATAGTCGACTTCAAGAGCTTTTGGATTTGACATAAGAAACTTTCCGAAATCAGTCATAGGTGCATTTATATCTCTGCCCGTCAGGTTCCCGTTCACCAGTGCAACTATGGAGGTGTCCCCGTCAGAAACATCATGCAGGACTATTTCATAGTCGTTCCCCAGCATTTTGCCGAGAAGCTCCACAACAGGTATGAAAGGAATAACGACAGGATGTACTTTTTTTGACATATGCTCGCCTCACAAAAAACTGATGGGAGAGTATCACGGGTCATCTCCCATCAGCAAAAGTTTTTTGTTATGAAAGTTCGATAAGGGTACCTATTCCCGCTTCAGTCGCTTTTTTCGCAATTTCAGCCGCAGCTACTATATCAAGTGTTGCAAAACCTACTGTCTTCATGATCGTTATCTCGTCTTTGGAGCGGCGGCCTTCAACTTTACCCAGTATCAGTTCGCCAAGCTCTCCGGCGATAGAATCAGAAGAAAAGAGACCTTCTTTCATAGGAATGATAAAATCCCCCGCTTCCGAAAGGACTGCTTCATGGTTATCTACAAAAATTCTGCCGGCACGGCGGATAAGCTCCGCAGGCAGCTCCCTTTTATCAGCAGTGTAAGACCCCACTCCGTTTATATGGCATCCGGGCTTGATATCCTCGTTAGAAAAGACCGGGTTTGCCGACGTAGTGACTGTTGTTATGATGTCCGCGTCTGTTACAGCTGCCTTCGAAGTAACTGCCTCAACAAGCTTCACTCCAAAGCGGTCCGCAAGAGGCTGGTTTTTTTCAACAAAAGCCGCTGCTCGACCGGGAAGCGCATCGAATATTCTTATCTCCTTGAGTTTTCTGACCGTCATAAGTGCCTCCAGCTGGGCAGGTCCTTGACCGCCGGTCCCGAAAAGGGCTCCGATCTTGCTGTCAGGGTTTGAAAGGAGCTCCGTTGCTGCCCCTGATATTGCGGCTGTTCTTATCTGTGTAAGGGTAGTTCCCTCTATTATCGCGGTAACAAGTCCTGTATTGCCGTCTATAAGCGCGACTGTGGCCGGAATGACAGGAATACCTTTTTCGGCATTCGCCGGAAAATAGGAGACCAGTTTCACTCCTGCCATATTAAGCTCTCCTCCGACGTAGGCAGGCATAAACATACACTGCCCGTCCTTTGATTCTGTCTCCAGGTTAATGCGGAGGGGAACTTTCGCCTTGCCTTGGGTATGGAGGACAAAGGCCTTTTTGTCTGCCTCAATGGCATCTCTCATGGTAAACACAGAAAGAATATCTTTTCTCGATAAAAGTAACATCTGTGGCACTCCTTTCTTACTCGTCTTACTCGCTTAAATTTTTTTAACTTCCTTAGATATTATACTTCATTAAAAAGACTATTAGTTTAGACTTACCGTACGAGCTAACCTTATTTCTGTGTGAACGCTGCGCGCAGCAGATCAAGGCCTGCTATCAGGATGACCGCTGCAACTACCCACTGGAGCATGCTGGTATCAAGACTCTTGACGATAAATACAGCAGAGAGAACTCCGAGTATCCCAAAGATACTGCTGAAGAGAGTTATCTTTCTGGAATACTGGCCGAGACGAATGAATTCCATTCCGCCGACCGGGACAGAGAATGTGCAAGCACCCATCATTACAGGGAATGCAATGGCAGGGTTAAGTCCAAGAGCATAGACCGTAGCCATCGTTGGAGCGTATGAACCTACACCTACGTTGTTTAAGGCACCGTAGACCAAAAGAAGCACCATGCCAAGCACAAGTTTCCCGCCGGTCAGGCCTGCAGCCTCACCACCGGAAGGCAGAATCCCAAATTTGCCTGCAACTACAAAGAATGTCGCAAGTATAAGTCCAACTCCCATAAACATCCTTATGTGTTTAACGGGCATCTTAACAACAAAACGTGGACCGAAGTAAGCGCCTATCATCTGTGAGACTATCAGGAGGACAAGGGTCATCTGGTCGACGTCTATCGATGATATGTAGGCAAGGGCCATAACAGCTACCGGGATAGCGCACTGTGTGTTAAGCGTTCCGGGAAGCTTTGCGTCATCAACAAGTTTTCTTGCACGATAAAGGACCGTTGAAAGCGCAAAATCGGAAATACCGAAAGTTGAGAAAAAGAAACATACTGCTCCCCAAACTGCAAGGAGTATGTTGTTTCCAGGCTCAGCCCATGCTTCCTTTTTATGTTTCATGAAATCTGTAAAGAAACGGAATGCAAAAAGTCCATTGACCAATACTATTAACAACAGCAAAATCTTGACCATACTTACCAGCCTCCTATTTAGCAATGTGAATAACTTTACTCTGTGAATAATATCATTTTATACACTTTTTTGTCAACTATACAATTTTTTATATTTCACGGCTGAAAAACAAAAAATCACCGCTTCTGTAATGCCTGCGGTGATTTTTTATATCTGTCTTTCATGCCGAATGGTTATATTCGTTGTAGAACGGCTGGATTTACTAAGTTCGGGGGAACACGTCCCTCAAGAGCTTCTATAAGGTTCGTCGCAGCAAGCCGCGCCATTCCTTCTCTGGATCTTACCGCTGCACTGCCTATGTGAGGCATCATCACAACATTTTCAAGTTTGAGCAGTGGTTCGTCCATAGGAAGTGGTTCTTTTTCATAGACATCGAGGCCGGCTCCGTATATCCACCCCTCCGAGCATGCCCGGAAGAGCGCTTTTTGATCAACAACAGCTCCCCGCGCAGTGTTTATAAGGGCTGCGTCATTTTTCATCATACGGAGTTCACGTTCTCCTATGAGACCGGCTGTTTCTTTGGTGAGAGCACAGTTGAGAGAGACAAAATCGCTTCTTTTAAGAAGCTCTTCCAAAGTTACATATTCAGCACATAGTTTCTCTTCGTATTCTGTTTTACGGGTCCTGCCCGTGTAGATGATCTTCATTCCAAAAGCAAGCGCTCTTTTTGCCACAGCACGGCCTATTTCGCCGAATCCGACGATCCCAAGCACTGAACCGGAAAGGTCTTTCCCCACGAACTGGTTTGGGGACCAGTGGGTCCAGCCGCCCTTCCTCATTATTATCTCGTTCTCTCTTGCTTTTCGGGCTGTCATAAGCATAAGCATCATAGAGATGTCTGCTGTTGCCTCAGTAAGTACTCCGGGAGTGTTGGTAACCATGACCCCGGACTCAGTAGCCGCCTTTATGTCAACGTTGTCATATCCCACAGAGTAAAGGCTTGCGACTTTAAGTCTGGCTGCCCTATTGAAAAAAGCTCTGTCCATCGGTATTCCCATTGTCATTATGAGTCCGTCAGCCAAAGGTATATCTCTTAAAACGATCTCCGGATCCGGCTTCTCCTGGTCGCTCCACAGAGTCAGATCTACCTTGCTTTCCAGGATATACATTCCCGTATCCGGTATCCTCTGAGTCATAAAAACTTTAGATTTGGACATTGACATCATCTCCTTAGCAAACGGATAGAAGCTGCTCCAAAAATCGCCGCCTCTGCGCCTAGTGACGAGACTTCGATATTGATATTCTCCCTTAGAGGCAGCGGAAGCCATGGGATCGTTCTTTCTTTCAGTTCATCGGCAATTCCTTCCGCTTTGCTCATACCTCCGTTGAGTATGACTTTTTCCGGGTCGAGTATCACGATAAGTGACGCTATACCTCTTGACAGCGTCTCAAGTGCGTTTGAGATCAGAGCATCAGCGCTCTTATCATACCGCATCCGCCAGAGGGATCTAAAGTCACCGGGAAGGCCCTCTTTGACAGCTTTCTGTTCAATGTAATCTGCCGACACAAGCGTTTCCAGGTGTCCTGAGCTGCCGCACCCACATCTGATATCTTTACTGTCCGATATCGAAATATGTCCGGCCTCCCCGGCCATTCCATGAGCGCCTGTAACCAGCCGACCATTTACGAATATGCCTGAACCTATGCCGGTACCAAGCGTAAGCACAATAAAATCCTTACATCCCATCGCAGCACCGTATAATGCCTCTCCAACAGCAAAGCAGTTTGCGTCATTTTCCATTGCAAGCGACGGTGACATACCTTTCTTTTCAAGAGCATGTCTCAAGTATTCAAGAAACTCAATATTTTCCAGGCCGGAAAAATTGGGAAGTTTTGTAATGACTTTGCGTGAAACATCTAAAAACCCCGGGATACCTACACCAACAAATGATATATCCCGACCATGCGACACCTCTGCGGTCATGTCGGCTATACAGTTCACTACTTCCCCAATACCCCTGCCTTCAGGAGTGTCCCTGTCGATCCTGTAAAGGATGCGGACATGTTCTTCCTCTGTTTCAACAAGTGCTGCGGTTATTGTATGTCCTCCCAGGTCTACTCCGACAGAGAGCATCTTCGTCAATACCCCACAATAGATGCGCAGTCGATAGAAGAAGAGCACCAGCGTCTTATCTCAAAAATATCCTCCGTCGTGAATACCATGGTCCTTCCGGACATTCTCTCGCTCCCGGGAACAAGCCCCGCCGCATCTGCCTGAGCTGTTGTATGGAAGGTAAGCTCCGTTTTATAGGGCGCCTCCATCTTAAGCACCGGACTTCTTCCTGCTGCCGCAGCTTCAAGAGCTCTTTTGACCGACTCCGATATCAGCTCTGCCGATTCCTCCGGAGATCTTGTTACGGCAGCGTTCCTGCCAAGCCCGTCCTTAAGAGGGCACGTGATCAATGTCTCTCCAAGCAGGCTCGATGCCTCAAGACAGACCGCGGTGTCTCCTGAAACCATGGACACAGGGACACCAAGGGCTCCGCTAAAAAGAGCGTTGAGTCCCGTTTCTCCAAGCTTAATGCCGTTGACCTTGAGCCCGTATACAACTTTGGTGCTGTATGTGTGATCCAGTACAGCTTTTTCTGTTCCCGCCATTGCGTGGTAACCGATGAAAATAGCGGCATCGTGTTCTGAGACTCCCTCAACCATACCCAGGATCTTCGGGCTTCCGGTGATAAGTGATACTTCCCTGGGAAACAGGGAAACATCGAGGTTTATCATACGGTCGTGCGAGTCGTTCACCGTGACAGTATCTGCTCCCCAGCTTAGAGCCGCATTCACTGCGGCGAGGGTGTCATGGAGCTGCATCCTGCGGCCAAATTCGTATTCCGGTTTTCCGAACATGACCTGTTCAGGTGAGACTATTCCGGTCGAGCCCTCCATATCTGAGCTGATATATACCTTCAAATCAATATGACTCCTTCCAGCGTGTGACAAAACCCGGATCCTGCAACATGAGCCTTCCAACACCGATGAGGTCACAAATCCCATCCCTGAGCAATTTATCTGCGGTTCTCAAATCTTTTATCCCGCCGGTGCACTCGACCAGTGCAGAAGATCCGACTGAACTTTTGATCCTTTCTGCATAGGGAGCAAAGTAGGCGCTGTCTTTCCTCTCTGCACCAAATCCGCAAAGATTGCCTGTAACGCTTATCATATCCACACCCAGATCGACAAGTTCTCGGGCGACTGAGACAGTATCATCTATCGATAATCCTTTGGACTTTTCTCCCGGGAGATGATCAGCCACGCCCAGACGAACTGAGAGGGGAATGTCTTTGAGCGACTGTCTTATACCATCTGTTATTTCATAAAGCAGTCTCGCTCTTTTTGCATCTGTTCCCCCATACTCATCGTCCCGCCTGTTGGTCAGGGGACTCAGAAACTGTCCCAGGAGGTACCCGTGGCTTGCATGTATCTGGATAGCGTCATACCCTGCTGTTTTAACCATGCTAACAGCTGCGCTGATAAAATCTTCAACAGTTTTCTTTATTACACTTCGCGTCATAACTTCCGGTTTACGGCCAGGTTTATCCCAGTGGTCACCTATCGGTACTCCGGAAGGAGAAAAGGATCGGTATCCCTCCATATCGAAAACAGCCGGGTCCGCGATCTTTGCACCTGCATGATTTATCTGCACCATACAAAGTGCATTGTCTTTTTTAAGTATCTCCGTCATCTGTAAATGCTGCTTAGCAGCATCCTCACTGTTTGCGAGGAACTGAGCAGGCCTGGTCCTTCCGCATAAATTGACGGCATGATGTTCAACTATTATCATAGCAGCCCCGGATGAAGCAAAAGGACCGTATATTTCCAAAGATCTTTCAGAAGGAGTACCATCCTCCTTTGAACTTGAAGATGCAAGTGGCGCAAGGACTATCCTGTTATTCAGAATGTTGTTTTTAAGCTCTATCGGTTCAAAGATCATATAAACGTCTCCTTTACACGTTGAATCTTATTTCAATGACATCCCCGTCTTTGACGAGGTATTCTTTTCCTTCAAGCCTGAGACATCCGGCCTTCCTGCATTCATCGAAAGAGTTCGCATGTTTTTTATAATCTTCAAAAGCTACGACCTGAGCCCTTATAAATCCTCTTGCAAGATCAGAATGTATAGCTCCTGCAGCATCCACGGCGTTGTCTCCTTCATGAAGGGTCCAGGCCCGGACTTCATCCGGTCCGCAGGTGAAAAAGCTTATCAGTCCAAGAACTCTGTAAGCCTCCTCTATTAGTCTCTCTCTGCCCGGTTCAGTGATATCCAGACCCTCTGTGAACGCTGCAGCCTCTTCTTCATCGAGCTCGGCAACGTCCATTTCGAGGCTTCCATATAGAGTGCAGAGCTTGACTCCCTGATCATCAGCCCTCTTTTTCAGTTCAGCCCATTTAGGTATCTTTGTCTCATCTGACTGAGAGTCATCTAGATTGAGCAGGATTATCTCCGGTTTTGAGGTCACGAAGGAAAAACCCCTCAACAAGCGCCACTCTGCGGGCTTCAATTCCATGCTGCGCAGCGGTTTTTCTTCCAAGAGACATTCGAAGCACAGATCAAGGAGCCTCTTTTCAATCTCTTCTTCGGGAAGCAGCTTTTTTTTGGCTTTCAGCTTTCCAAGCCGGTTTTCGATAACGGCAAGATCCCGAAATATCATCTCATTTTCAATGATCTCCCAGTCCCTTAAGGGGTCAACGGTTCCCTCCGGATGTTCGACCGACTTGTTTGTGAAGCACCTGATCACCTGTATAAGGGCATCCGCATCAGCCACAAAAGAGAGAAAAGAGTTCCCAAGACCCTCTCCCTTGCCTGCCCCCCGGGAGAGTCCGGCAAGATCAACAAACTCGACCTGTGCCGGCGTCACTTTTTTGGGTTTGTGTACTTCCACCAGGAAATCAAATCTTTTGTCAGGGACTTCAACAACAGCTTTATTTGGGTCTGTCTTCCCACCGGCGTAAGGTTTTACCTCAGCGCCGGCTCTTGTTATCACGTTAAAAACTGTAGATTTTCCGCTCAAAGGCAACCCCACTATTCCACAGTGCAGCATTCGAATACCACTCCATTCTTATTTGTCGCAGTGACTTATTATCATCTCATAAAAGTCCGTAACTTCAAAACCTTACACACAAGAGACAAAGCTGCTGCGTATGATCCGCATATCTCGCAGTTTACCTGCTTTAGTCTACTACAACAGCTACTGTTTGAGCAATTAAAAGGCCTGACAGATATCATGCACAAAATATTAAGGCTGATAGATATTTGCAGTTATCGCTTATTTTTATAACAACGTGATATTATAAAAGATCACATATTTGGTGATATATTCTCTAAAGCACTGTCATTCCTGCTAAATTTGCTCCGTTAATTAAATATAGAATAAATACAAATTAGGCTATATATTTCTTGACAGGGCAGTTGCACCGTAGGATAATCGGTTAGCCTTAAGCAACTGATAAAAATCGAACAATGGGGGACTGTAGCAAATGAACCTCTTGCAGCTAAAAGACGAAGAGTGTGCTGTAATAAAAAGCATTCCCGATGGGGAAGCCGGGGAACGCCTCGAAGCTTTGGGACTCAGGGTAGGCAAAAGGATACAGAAAGTGTCAGGCATGCCTTTTAGAGGTCCGATAACGCTCCTCCTGGATGGACGTCATTTCGCTGTTGCCCACGCTATCTCAGGCAAGATCGAAATTGATGGCGTTGATTGTCCTGTCCGACCGGCCCTTGAAAAAAGCCGGCTCTGGCCTAAGTTTATATGAGCTGTAAAAACTGCAGCCTCTGTAACGGCAAGAGAAAAAACTGCATCGCCAAGTTCACTGATGGTGGGCGCGTACTCCTTATGGGGAATCCCAACGTAGGAAAGAGTGTATTCTTTTCAAGACTTACCGGGACTCATGCCCTCTCTTCAAACTACCCCGGAACAACTGTAGGTTTTACTGAAGGAACGATGAGATACGGTGGAAAGTCCGCCAGGCTGATCGACGTTCCGGGTGCGTACACTCTTGACCCTACAAATGAAGCAGAGGCAATTGCTCGCCGTATTTTAAAAGACGGAGGGGACGTAGTCATATTGGTTGTAGACGCTACTGCCCTCGAGAGGAACCTGGTGATCGCTATCCAGGTACTCGAGCATGACATTCCTGTGGTCATTGCCCTCAACATGGTCGATGAGGCAAGGCACAGGGGGATCCTGATAGATATCCCAAAACTTGAAGAAGAGCTGGGAGTACCTATAGTTCCGACAGTAGCAGTGACCGGTCAGGGACTTAGTGATCTTGTGACAAAAATGGAAGAGGCAAGGGTAAGCCACTTACAGCCCATGTCTAAAGAAGCGCGCTGGCAGGCCATAGGCGAGATCATAACGAAGGTACAGACTTTTACGCACAGACATCATACAGCCATGGACAGGATGGAAGACATCTCCGCACACCCCGTTCTGGGGGGTGTCATGGGAATTCTTGTCCTCGTACTCGGATTTATGGCGGTAAGGTTTGTAGGTGAAGGCATAATAAACCATGTAACAGATCCTATTTTCGAAAAACTCTGGATGCCTGTCCTGCAAAAGATAAACACAATGCTTGGAGACGGACAGCTAAGGCATATCCTTATTGGCACATTGTTCGACGGTGAGATCGACTTCGAGCAGAGCCTCGGGGTCCTTTCAACAGGGATCTACGTCGAATTCGGAATGGTCCTTCCATACATAATCGCTTTCTATTCAGGCCTCAGTTTTCTTGAGGACTTTGGATACCTGCCACGGCTCGCAGTTGTTTTCGACGCCCTTCTCCATAAATTCGGGATACATGGCTACGCAATAATCCCCACTCTGCTGGGCTTCGGATGCAACGTCCCCGGGATACTGGGAACCCGTGTGCTTGAATCTGAGAGGGAAAGATTTATAGCTGCCACGTTGATATCTGTGGGTGTCCCGTGCGTCTCTATCCAGGCTATGCTCACGGCGACACTGGGTCAGTTCGGAATGATATATGTCGCGGCTGTGTATGGAATACTCTTCTGTGTATGGCTCGTACTGGGCAGGATATTGCACCTTACATTGAAGGGGTACAGCCCCGAGCTTATAGTGGAAATACCTCCCTACAGGATGCCATCCATGAAGGCCTGGCTTAGCAAGCTCTGGTTCAGGATAAAAGATTTCCTCTATGAAGCGACTCCTCTGGTGTTGTTTGGCATATTCCTGGTAAATATTCTGGAGACCCTCGGCGTTATGAATAAAATAGCTATAGCCCTGTCGCCCATATTCGAGGGATTCCTCGGGCTTCCCTCTGCGACAGCTATTCCAATAGTAATGGGAGTATTCAGAAAAGATGTAGCCATGGGTCTGCTCATTCCGCTGAACCTATCAGCGTCACAGAGCCTTGTAGCAGTGGTAGTTCTTGCGATGACATTCCCCTGCATAGCAACTTTTATAATTCTCTGGAAGGAACTCGGCACCAAAAGAATGCTGATGAGTACCGGAATAATGATAACAGCTGCTATGGTCACAGGAGGGCTGCTGAACCTCTTCTTCAAAATCATACTATAATAATGAAACATCCACAGACAGAATTAAAGGGAGGGGTACGATGAAAAGGGCCATTTCGGTACTTATGATGTTGCTTTTTATCCAGACCGCCCTTTACGCTGCAGAGAAAAACATCACCGTAACTTTTCCAGCGCAGGTAGAAATCGGACAGCCTTTTCTTGTCAGTATCCGGTCTGAAAGTGAAATAGACAGCGTGACCATATCATGGCAGGAGAAAGAGTGCGTTTTAACCGGGGACAACGGCACATTTAACGTCCTTCTCGGGACTGACCTGAAAAATGCCGGAACGGGCACAAGTGAGCTTAGGATCAGCTGCAGCCTCAACGGACAACTTTTGGAAGAGAAACGAAATATCCACCTCATCACCCGTAAATATCCCCGGGAAAACCTCAAGGTCTCTCCCGAAAAACTCACACCTCCGGCAAGCCTGAGTGAAAGGATCAAAAGAGAGGCTGCGCTGGGCAGAGAAGCTATACAGACAAACACACCGGGATCAGCGCCGGTCCTTCCTCTTTTTAAGCCGGTACCGGGCGGCTACTCCTCTGTTTATGGAAAGAGCAGGTATCTCAACGGACAGTTCAAAGGTCGTCACGGAGGTCTGGACATGAGAGCCGCGCGCGGGTCACCGATCAAAGCGACATCGTCCGGTACAGTCGTTCTGACGGGAGATTTCTGGTTTGCAGGCAAGTGCATCTACATAGACCATGGTGCCGGGCTGATTTCCTTTTACTGCCATATGTCAAAGGTATCCAAATCAAAGGGAGAGAAAGTTAAGCGCGGGGAAGTCATAGGCCTCTCTGGAAAAAGCGGAAGAGTAACGGGTCCTCACCTGCATTTCAGCGTTTCATGGCGAGGGGAATTCTTTGATCCCGCTCCTCTTTTAAAATAGAGACATTTCAATGAATGATAAAACAAGAAGCCTTTTAGAGATACATGTCGCAGTTGTCCTATTCGGTCTTTCCGGTCTTTTTGCCCGGTATGTTGGACAGCCTGCTGTTATAATTGCGCTTGGCAGAGTCTTTTTTGCCAGCATCTCCATGTACCTTCTTTTCAGGTACAAAGGAACCGGCATAAACCTTGGATCAAAGAGAGATTACATCGCTCTGGCGGCAGCAGGTTTACTGCTGGCAGTCCACTGGACAACTTTCTTCCTATCCATTCAGGTCTCGACTGTAGCGATAGGAGTCCTAACATTTTCGACCTTTCCGCTCTTTATCACATTCCTTGAACCGCTTATTTTCGGCGAAAGGATCAAAATATCTGACGTTGTCTGCGCCTGCGTGATGTTTACAGGGATCATGATAATAGTCCCTGAATTTCATCTGAGCAATAACATCACAATGGGGATCATATGGGGAATGACCTGCAGCCTTACTTATGCAGCGCTCTCGCTGATAAACAAAAAGTTTGTAAAAAAATATCCGGGAAGGCTTATAGCCTTTTACGAACAGGGTACTGCCACGTTGGTCCTGCTGCCTGCTTTCTTTATATACAGGCCGGTTTTTACAATGACAGGCATCTTTCTCCTGCTCCTCCTCGGAGTCCTTTTCACTGCAGCTGCCCATTCAATGTTTATTAACGGGATGAAACACATACGGGCACAGACGGCCGGAATGATAGCCGGCCTTGAGTCTGTTTACGGTATAGCCGCTGCCGCGGTCTTCCTTGGAGAAATACCTTCTTTAAACGAGTTTGCCGGAGGAGTATTGATCTTATCGGCTGCTCTCTATTCGACACTAAAGGCAACAAAAGCGGCAGAATGACCTGCCGCTTTTTAAATTCAATTAAACAGGAATTTGGGAAGTTTTTTAGGAAGTCAGAGCTGCGTAAAGTTTTTCAGTTCGCTCTGTGATCCTTTCAATTTTTGCGCCGTTCTGGAGGGCATACCAGACAGCTCCGCCCATTCCGACACCCTCTTTCACATAACCCTTTTCATAATCCGCAAGACCCGGGAATTTTGATGCAGAAAAATCAAGAGGAGCCGAGTACCATTCCACACCAATTTTTTCTGCATATTCAACAAAACAGCTTGTACTGTCCTGACATATATATTTAGTTGTAGCCACCATTAAGGGTCTCGTGACCTTCATGTCCCGCAGAAGAGCGGCAACTGCCATCATCTGTGTGCCTCCGGCCAGAACCACCTCCGCATCTTCAGGCAATGCAGATACAAAGGAAGCTACCGCTATCTGCATCGGATCTCCCACTTCTGCCGCTGCTGCGAGCCCCATACCCTTCATCCCGCCTGCTTTGATACCCAGCCTTGAAGCAACAACATTCCATATTTCTTCCTTTTTTGGGAGAGGATTTATAGGCCCTGCCGATGAAACTGTCCCGTTGTATCCAAGGGATCTCAAAAGGAGAAGGGCTGTTGTTGTCCCTCCGGGGATAGACTCTGCAAGCACAAACTTTTTTATGCCGGACCCTGCCAGATCTTTTGCTGCCTCTCCGGCTTTATCAGAGATTTTTGAGAAGTCGGGCACTGCTGCCACTATCCTCGGATCCTTGCCCGGAAGTGCGCCCAGACCCTTAAAGGGAGCCACCGGAGCTATTGATGTACCGGCCCTTATGTTCATAACAGGAAGTCCGCCCTCCAGTATTGCTGCCTTGGTCACAAGGGCGGGAGTAGGATGACCGAACGGATCGATGGGGATGCAGTCGATGACCCGCGGCCTGTCATAATAAAGCATATCCGCATCCGCAGGCGCTGTATAAGGAAGAGCCTCTACATTCGCGCCTGCCGCAGAAAGTCCTTTCTCTCTCGACAGATCTGTCTCACTTATAAATAATATAAACATAGGATATTTACCCCCTGTACTAACTCAAAGATTAGAGTTA
>JAAZCN010000159.1 GCA_012513245.1 Synergistaceae bacterium
CATATAAAGAGTTCCCGAAGGATGACCGCTTCCTAGAGATATTCCGTACTCGCGACATTTATAACATGAACCGTTGTCGATACATTCTCGGAAGTCTTGAGAACTGGGACAACAAGTCGGTTGTGTCATTGGACAACCTAACAACTGAACATATTATCCCGCAGAACCCTGACCTGTCAGAATCTTGGAAAAACCTCTTAGGAAACAACTGGTCTGAAGTACAAAAAAAACACCTTCACTCCATTGGCAACCTGACACTGACGGCGTATAACTCCGAGATGAGCGATTCATCCTTTACCGACAAGCTTGACATGAAAGGCGGATTTAAAGAGAGTGCGTTGCGCCTTAACAGATACGTTGTTGGTCAGACAACATGGGGTGAACAGCAGGTTATTGAACGAGCTGCTATACTCAGTGATGTGGCAAAAAATGCATGGCCTTATCCTATTCTCTCAGAAGATGAACTTGCACCCTACCAAAAACAGGAAAACAAATCATCGCAGTATTCACTTGAAAGCTACGATCAGTTGAACCCAAACACAAGAGTCTTGTTTGAAAAGCTGAATACCCGTATCTTAAATCTAAGTACATTCGTAAAGCGGGAGTTCAAAAAAATGTACATAGCCTATAAAGCGGATACGAACTTCGTGGATGTTGTCATTCAGAAGTCTCGCCTGCGCTTGACGGTTAATATGAAATATGATGATGTCGTGGATCCAAAAGGATTATGCAAAGATATCACAGATGTTGGCAGATGGGGAAACGGCGATGTAGACCTTGCCTTAAACAGTTTGGAAGAGCTTGACGATGTCATGAAAATTATTGAACAGGCATTCTGGCAACAGGGTGTTGATTAGACCTCAATAAGACGACATATACCTCACTGAAAATGAACAAATGACAGAGTATACAATATGATAATGGGAATTGTAAAATAGAGTCCCCAGTTTTACATTATGGGGATTTATTATCTTACAATAAACAGCTAAAAGGACTTGCAGCTTAAGGATGATACAAGCTCAGATCGAAAGATTGCAGCAACTTGAAAGTTGAGGCCCGCACGGTCAAATATGTAGATTTGACACAGTTGCCTACTGCTTACCCGACCCTGCATCTGCCCAACAAATATTTGCCAATATAAATAGTTATAGCTGTTTTTTCAGCAAATATGCTATACTTGTTTTGCAACAAAACTCTTATCCAGAGTGGCTGAGGGACTGGCCCGATGAAGCCCGGCAACCTGCGAGACAACGTAAGGTGCCAACACCTGCAAACCCGGAAGGGTTTGGATGATAAGGGGGAGACCGAAAACCGGCAAAATAGCCGGAAGCATGTCAGCATGCGGCCTTTCCTCGTGAAAGGCCGCTTTTTTTGTTGGCTTTCCTCCCCTAATTTTGAGTCAGCACCTGCACAACTCGGGACTGCGTGACAAAAAACCGAAGGAGGAACAGCCATGTACAGCATCGATTATTCTTACCGCCCCGAAAGTTATTTCGGGCCAATGCTCGCGGACACCCGTACCATCAAGCGCATCAACGGTTCAGTCAGGAGAAGGCTCGTCAAAGAAAGCACCGAAGACGACCTCACAGGCGTGCCCAAAGAACTGACCGGCGAAGTCCTCGACGAAGTCGGCATAAAGGCATGGGGAAGGATCCACCCCATGTTTATGGGCGGTGAATTCCTGCCCGGCTACATGCCCGGCGAGGTGGAGATCGCAAGGATATGCCTGAAATCCACCACTTACGACGTTGATTCCATAAGAGCAAGGATGGGAGCCGGCCGCATCCACTACCGCTTCAATGACGAGTACGACGGTGAGACCACCACAAGAAAGACATCCCGCACGTCCGTGCGCCCACTCACGCTTCAAGGCCTTGTGGATTTCATATTCACAGCCAAAGATTTTTTCGAAATGCTAGAAATGAACTTCCCGGAAGAACTTGAGGAACGGCTCGATTTTTTCACGGGAGAATCAGAATTCTATCCCGAATTCCATGATGCCCTGGTCGAAAAAACGATCGAAGACTTTTTCAGCAAAAACGATCGAATACTTTATTTCAAACGTTATGCGGAATATGAAGATTCATTGGAAAGCTCGCCCAACTCTGAACCTGGACCCATAAAGGAGGAAAATGACATGTTTTTTGATAAGGAACTGTTTGTTGAAGCCGGAAAAGATCCGCTCCTCATCAGGGCGGATCAGGACCTCGCCGCGCTGTGCGGCAAGCTGGACGATCGCTTAAAAGCTTCCGGGATCATTTACCACCCCTTCCTGTACAGGCATGAACCGACATGGTACGAGAAGCAGATCTTTGTCAACGATGACGGGCTCCTCTTTTCACAGGGGCCGAAAAAATACAGGGCAGCGTGGGATCTGCTGTCCGACGCGCTCGGCAAGTGGACGACCTATGATTTTTTAAGGGGCCCGATCGAAGAAGAGGGCGTATTGCTGGACCCGTTGGGCAAGAGATACTACTTTACCGACCCGATCATATACAACAGGAGCATAGTTATTTCCGGGGGAAAAGACGGCCCGACCGCAACAGCCGAGCTCGAGTTCAATGTGATACTGGCCGGGAGCCATGAAAAGCCTGACATTGAGGAATTTGCCGTGTGCATAAACGATATGGCAGACATATCTCTGCTCCAGGGCGTACTTGACCATCTGGGAGCGAAAATACGCCTGACGCCGACAGAAGACCTGATCAGGCAAAGGGAGTACGAACATTTTAAAAGGCTTGAAGAGTACAGGAAAGAAAATGAGAAGATCACTAAGGCCTTTCTCAGCGTCATCGATGACGACCGTAAGCCGAAGGAGATATTCTACCTGTACAAAGACCTGCCGCGCCTTCCTTTCGGCTGCGGCCTGAAGA
>JAAZCN010000022.1 GCA_012513245.1 Synergistaceae bacterium
CAGTGCTGGCTTACTTCTAATTCGCTTCTTAGCTTTTACACGCAAATTCATTGTTATTCCTCTGCGCTTCTAAGCTCCGGATATGATCCGTAAACCTTATCCGTACTTTTGCTTTTCCCTCTATTCAACTGTCATGGTGCGCGTTGCTGTCTTCTAGAAACTCAGTCGCGAACGACATCGTCGGAAGCGCAACAGGAGGTAGTATATGGCTCCTCTCAAAATCCGTCAAGCACTTTTTTAGGCTTTTTTTAAAGTTTTTTTATTAGGACACACGGGCTCGGAATTCTACAACTGCCCACGATTTCAGTCCTTCACGTATCAATACAAAGCGGCACTTTAACCTTTTTGCCAGTGGAAGCGCCGAATTATTTCATAAAATTCATTGTTTTTAGATTATATCTAATAGGTCTTTTCGCCTTTTTGATTTGTAAATGCTATTTTCCTGCCCGTATTTTTTTTAAAACTGCTAGAATATAGTAGATGAGAGGTGATGGATTTGAAACACCGCGTTATTCTTGCAGACGACCATAAACTTTTTATTGAAGGCATCGTCGGGATGCTATCTTCTGTTCAAGAAATTGAAATAGTAGGAAAGGCGCATACAGGGAAAGATGCTCTCCAAATAACTTTAGACAAAAGGCCGGATCTTCTTATATTGGATATAACTATGCCTGATATGTACGGTATAGAAGTGACAAGAAAGATCAAGGCAAACCTGCCTGACGTAAAAATACTCATACTTTCCATGCACCTTGATCTGAGAATGATAATCGAGGTCCTGCAGGCGGGAGCTGACGCCTATATCCTAAAAGATTCGGAACCATCAGAACTGATCACAGCGGTGAAAAACGTACTGGCAGGAAAAATGTATCTAAGCTCCAAGGTGATCAAACTGCTCGTAACGAATTACATCAGCAAACAAAACATCCCCGTATCTTTAGAAAAAATTAAGGACCTTTCAACACGCGAACGCCAAGTACTCAGGCTCATCTCAGAATCAAAAAACATGAAAGAGATAGCTGAAGAACTGCACATAAGCCGCAGCGCCGCTGACACACACAAGGCAAATCTTATGCGCAAACTGGGTTGTGAAAACACAAACGAGCTTATCCGTTTTGCCATGAGGGAGGGCATCGTAGACCTCGATGAATGAAGAAAACCGAAAACAACAAATTCTTGATGCAATATTTTCGAGCATCTTTGATCCCGTAGCAGTTTACAGAGTTGTGAAGAGACGTTCCGACAGGCTTGTTAACCTTGAGTATGAGCGCATAAACGATGCATATCTTAATTATTATCTCATCCGAAAGGGCTTTACCGGAAGAGAGGACGTTATCGGACGCCTATACACTGAAGTCTGGGCAGGTGAGGAAAACAGCGGCTGGGAGGAGTTGATGCTCCGGGTCGCATCTGCTGACTGCGTGAACTTCAACGAATCGACCAACCGTTATGAAAACTCGGGTTATTATGAAGGACAAAGCAGTTTTATCCCAGGTTATTATCAGATGTTTGCTTTTTCCCCCATTATTGGACATGTTGTCTCAATATTCCGCGACATGTCCGACCTTCACCTAGCGACAAAAGACCTGAGCATAAAGGAAAAACAACTTATCGAGTCACGTGAAGGGCTCAGAAGGCTCACGACCAGCCTCACCCTTGCCGAAGAAAAAACCAGACGCTCCATTGCGACAACACTGCATGACACTCTGGGTTATTCAATGGTATCACTATTGCATTCCATAAAAGAACTGGCGTCTTCAGACCTGAGCGATCAAGAAAAAGAAAAGCGGATTAATAAAATCACGGCGGACATGGAAAAACTGATCGATGATACAAGGACTTTTACTTTCTCAATAAGCCCTCCCCTTTTGTATGAACTCGGCCTCGACGCAGCACTTGCCTCGCGGTGTGAGAGCACCAGGAATACCACTGACATAGACTGTATCTTCCGAACTCACGGAAACGAGAGGAAGATCCCGGAGGACACAAAGGTCCTTCTTTACCAGATGGGGCACGAACTCCTTGTTAACGTAACGAAGCATGCAAATGCAAGTAAAGTGCTGGTACAGACGAGATGGGGATCAAAGAAAGTCCAGCTGCTGGTGGAAGATGATGGAATAGGTTTTACCAACGGCACCTTCGAGCAAAAAATAAAAGAATTTTCAGGGATGGGACTTTTCAGCATCAGGGAACGACTGAAAACCATGGGCGGCAAATTCGACATCGTTTCGGTCCAGGGTAAAGGAACGACCGTCAGTATTCTGATTCCTATAGAACCGTGTGATCAATGGCCTGATTAAACATCAAACTCCCCTCATTGTCGCTTTTGCCACTTAAACATAGCGATATCCTTAGATATATTTAATGATTATCCCTGCAAAGAATCATACCTTCCCCGATTCCAGCCTCTCTGCCGTTTCAATATAATGGA
>JAAZCN010000160.1 GCA_012513245.1 Synergistaceae bacterium
ACGCACAACCATCGCTTCAATGGAAAGCCTAATAAACATAACAAATGACAGAGACCTCTGGCTTGGAGAAATACCCGACAGCCGCCTCTGGCAGGGACTTGTCACCATCTGTGGACCTTGGGGAGTGCTTATGAGACTGGTTTCAGACCCATCGCCCATACTGACTCGGGGAGAACGGAATGCTGCCCAAGATTTTGTGGATCGGCAGGAGATAAGGTTTGAGCAAGCTAAAACTAAAATAAAAAGGACTGGCGACGACCTTTCATTCGTTGGAGATGGACTTCTTGAATTCGGAGATGTTTCAGATTTCTGCGGCATGATATTGGACAGAGATCCCACCCCGCCTCTTGTGGCCGCTGTATCAACAAAGAGGATTGGCGGCGACTGGGCTCTCTCGCTTCGAAGCCGCGATGGTCTCGCCGGTAAAATTATTACCTTACTCAAGGATGGCAGAAAGGTAAGAGGAGGCGGTCATGGTGATGCTGCCGCTCTCTATTTCCCGTACAGCTATACTGAAGACCAGATACACAATTCTGTGCTGGCCGCAATAAAACAGGAGAAAGAAAGATCCGAAACTCCTAACGTTACTCTTGGGGATCTTTTTAAAGGTCTTGATAAAATTTGAAATCTATTGCTTTTCTTTACGCTTCTGAAGGGACGGGCCATAAAGCTGCTGCCGAAAATCTTAGAGAGTGGTTCCTCGAAGAAGATCCCGGCAATTCAGCTCTGTGTCTTGATGTTCTGGAAGTCCTGCCATTTTGGATGCGCGCATTTGTATCAAAAGGATACATTCTTACTGCAAGACACGCTCCCTGGATATGGGGCAGGTTTTACTGGGGATCTGACAAACCCTCTCTCCAGGCCTCAATCTTCGATAAAATTCATTTGTTGTTGTGTCGTCTCTACCTTCCTAAGATAGAAAAGCTCGTATCTGAATCGGGGGCAGAAACAGTTGTCTTCACCCATTACTTCGGTGCCTCTATCTTCGCAGAGAGAAATCGTCTCAAAATACCTGTGTTCTACGTAAACACGGATTTTGTCACCCACAGATTTCAAAGAAGCCCTCTTTTTTCAGCTTCTTTTGCAGCGAGTGAGACGGCACTCGAACAGTACAGAGTTGACGGCATTCATAACGTTTACGATACCGGAATACCTGTATCAAAAAAATACAGCACTCCAATTTCCAAAGAAATTTCCAGAGAACATCTCGGTTTAGATCAGACAAAAAAAACGGTACTCGTAACCGGAGGCGGCATCGGTGCCGGACCTCTTCCCGTAATAGTAAGCTCTTTAGCCAAAGAAAAAAGTATCCAGACTGTAGTTATATGCGGCAACAACGCTTCATTATATAAAAATCTTTCGTCAAAATACGACGGGATGGAAAACGTGAGGGTGAAGTCCTTTGTGGACAATATGCATGAGTACTACTCTGCATCAGACCTAGCTCTGATGAAACCGGGCGGGTTATCGCTCTCGGAGGCTCTTTCTTCAAAGATGCCCCTTCTTCTTATGGAACCTGTACCCGGGCAAGAACAACTCAACATGGACTTTCTTTGCAACAACAAAGCAGCGAGGCGCTTAAAAAATAACGGAGGCGCGGCAAAAGAGGTCTTGGAAATACTCGAAAATAAAAAGGTTCTGGAAGAAATTCTCTCTGGAACAGAAAAACTCGCACGGCCCTGTGCCGCAGCAAACATTCTTGAAATCATAAAGAATCAAAAATAGACACCATAGCAAAAAACATCACGCTCAAAAGTAAGAGCGTGATGTTTTAATTATAAATGGCTGTAGTTTTATGCCTTATTTATCATCCAGGGGTGTAAGGGGTCCTATTTCATCTTCGTCCGAAAATTCTTTTTTGGGTACATAACGCCTTCTAATAGATTCGAACTTTGATTCCAAATCTTCCATCATTAGTTTTGCCCAAAGAGGATCTTCCCATTTTTTTTTGTGAGCCGTCGTGGAAATACATCCACACATCATAGCTCCAAAATAGAAATATCCGCTATTAAAGGCCAGTGCTGCTCCAAAAAATATAAAACAGAGTGAGGCAAAAAGATCTTTGTAAAAAAACACGATATCGCTTCCATTTCTTAAGTTTCTAATTCTCTTTCCTAAAAGATTATATCAGATTATATATATGTGCGTACTATTAAGAAAGATTTTTATACGTAAAGAGTGATGATCCCGGCAGAATTTCTGCTGGGATCATCACTCTTTAATGTTCAATTATCATCTTTATTTTTTACTATCTTTTACCAAGGTATCCCAAGTACTATGTGGGGCAGGAAGAGAGATACCTTTGGTATGTAGGCTGTAACTGCAAGTATCGGTATCCAGCAAAGGAACATAAAGG
>JAAZCN010000161.1 GCA_012513245.1 Synergistaceae bacterium
CCTATGTCCGGAAGTGAGACTTCCGGATCCTGATCAAACCTTTCAAAAAGACGGGCCAATGCCATCTCTCCAAATTTATGGTGATGTCCGTATGATTCGCCGTCTGTTGCAACTAAGAGAAGTCTCTCTTCAGAGCGGATTTTTACGGCGCCCAAAAGTGCGTCCCGGAATTTGTCGCCATTTTCCAGGAGTCCTCCAAAAGCTATTTCGTGTGCAAGTCCCCCGTGGTAGAAGACTATCGTTATAGTCCTGCCTGAGGGGAGCCTGCAGAGGTAGGGCAGTGTAACATCAAGACAGTTTCCTTCGGGGGTCTCTTTCCATACCCCTTCAAGATTTACAGCGCTGCACTGCCTTGGAGCAAGGATGGTAAACGCTATGCCGTTTTTACTCAGGACTTCAAGTGTTGCAATGTCCACTGCTGTCTCAGGGAGCCACATTCCTTTTGGTTTTCTTTTAAATCTATATTCAAAATCTTTTATGCCCCATATGGTCTGAGTTTTTTTGTCCTCTGCAGAAGCAAGAGGCATGATCATATGGCTGTAACACTGAGATATTGCTTTTTTGCCGGATTCTGTCAGTGTCAAATCAAGTGCGGGATATTCTCTCTCGATCCATCTATGAAGAGTCGGGCCAAAGTTGAAGCTCAGGTGAGAATAGTTGTTTATGACCGATATGATACGGCCGTCCGGTCCAAGTATTTTTGCCGCACAGTTTGGGATGTAGCACTCGTTGGCTATTCTTTGGTTCCAGTCATGGGCAGGAGCTGCTGTGAGATCTTTTAGCACCGTATTCAGCCATGGATCTTCGCGCGGTGGTTGGTAGAAGTGTCCGTGAACAGCGATATTAAACAACTAACGATCACCTCCGTAGGGGTATGCCGGCAAGCCGGACGATATGATTATACTATGAGAACAAGTAATTGCCACAAAGGTCAAAAGTCTGACGATGTCTGTACACACTGACTGGGTGGTCTGACTCTTGTTTTTTTTATTCTTAAAGCTATAATAAAACAGGAATCTAAAATCGACCCTGCGAAGTTCGTGGAATACGGGTTGTGTCTTGAGCCAACAATAAATCCCGGCTGAACCTTTTTCCCGCTAGCGGCGGAGACCTCGTCGGTTGACCAAGCTTTGCGGGGCGGGTTCTAATCCTTTTTTAGGAGCGGGTCAAGACCTTCCGTACACGGCTTTTGCGGGGTATTTTCATCAACTATGAAAAATAGAGTTAGGAGAAAAGTCATGAACATCAAACCACCATTTTGGCATCCCTCTGGATCAAGAGGTTTTATCCTTGACTGGGATGGTGTAATAGCAGATACGAAGCTTGATTTCTCAGGATTAAGGGAGCGTTATTATGGAGGTCGGCAGGCAATGTTGCTTGAAGATGCATCTACGCTTTCTCCTGAAGATCTGGCTGCATTTATGAAAGAGATGTCTGACCTCGAAATGGAAGGCGCAAAGAGAGCAGAACCTGTTCCCGGAGCTTTTGAACTGATCGACTGGCTTAAGAACAAAGAGATCCCATACACCATCGTATCCAGAAATTGCAGGGAAGCCATAGAACTGGCAGCGAAGACGATAGGATTGGAGCTTCCCGAAAAAGTGTGGAGCAGGGATGAACAGAAAAAAATAAAACCACATCCACGCGCGCTTGCAGAGGCAGCCCGTTCAATAGGTCTCGAACCCTCTGAATGCCTTCTGGTCGGAGACTTTCTTTATGATCTTCAGGGAGCTAGAAGAGCGGGAATGAGAGCAGTGCTTGTCCAGCGGGATGAACCTGAATGGACAGCATGGTCTGATGTAGATTACCCGAAAATGACTGATTTTGTGGCAGATCTCGATGACCCCAAGCCTCTTACTCCATGGGAATATCGGGAGATTTTTGCAAAGCGGGGCGAGAAATGGCTTCATGCCGCATTTGAGCTTGCCCTTGAACTTCCCGACACTACCTCCCCGACCCTTGACTGCTGGTTTGTCAGGGTTGCAGCTCTTTGTGTGGGCAAAATAAACATATCCAAAGATTTTATCCTTGGTCCGGCGGAATGGAAAGCCAACCAGTCCTTTGAGCCATACTTCATGGGACTAACGGTCTCATCCATTGCTAAAAAATATCTTGCCTCACGTTATCCAATGCTGACTGTTACTACGGAAGAAGAAGAGGGTATGAAGGCACCCAAGAACTCACTCGACCTTACGAGGTTTATAGAAAGAAAGATTTTTTAGTGGAAGAAGGCAACCTTTTCGGACAGGAAAAAGATCCTAAAGTATCGATTTATGAAATTCCGCTGGCTGAACGTATGAGGCCGGATAACCTGGATGATTATGCAGGGCAGGAACATATTCTTGCCCCGGGCAAACCTCTCCGCGTAATGCTTGAAGGCGGCAAAATCCCCAGCTGTATCCTCTATGGACCTCCCGGCGTAGGAAAGACAACACTTGTCAGAATAATGTCCGGGACCACAGGAAGAGAACTGCTTGAAATAAATGCGGTAAGCGCCAAGGTCGAAACTTTACGCACCCTCGTTGATAATGCCAAAGCATCTAAAAGAATGTCAGGCAGATCCGCAATTGCATTTGTGGACGAGATCTATCACTTCAATACAAAACAGCAGAACGTACTGCTGCCCTCTGTGGAAACGGGCGACATAATACTCGTTGGCACGACCACAGAAAACCCCTGGTTTGAAATCAACAAGACTTTGCTTTCACGCATGGTCGTCTATACACTGAAACCTCTCAATGAAGAAAATATCTCATCATTGCTTGAAAAAGCTCTTTCTGATAAAGAGCGCGGGCTTGGAATGCTTGAAGTGACAGCTGACAGATCTGTCATAAACAAGCTGGCCTCGCTTGCCGGAGGGGATGCAAGGCAGGCCCTGACAAGGCTCGAAGCAGCCGCGTCATCGGTCGCCCTGGGCGGCGGACGTGAGATCACGCTTAAAATCGTAGCCGAAAGCACCGGAATGGCCACACAGAGGTACGACAGAGTCTCCGAAGATCATTACGCAGTAATATCGGCGCTTATAAAAAGCATGAGAGGCTCAGATCCGGATGCCGCCTTATATTGGCTTGCAAGAATGCTTGCAGCCGGTGATGACCTGCGGTTTATCTGCAGGAGGCTCTGCATATTCGCATCCGAAGATATAGGACTTGCAGATCCTATGGCGCTTATCGTAGCACAAAACACAGCTGCGGCTGTTGACAGGGTCGGCATGCCCGAAGCCGATATCATCCTGGGCGAGGCAGTCGTCTACCTTGCCTCCGCTCCCAAGAGCAACAGCACATACCTGGGTATAAGGGCAGCTTTGAAAGCGGTGGAAGAGGGAGACCTGATGGAAGTGCCGTACCACCTCAAAAATGGAGGCGAAGGTTACCAATATCCCCATGATTCACCCGGCCACTGGATCCCGCAGGCATACCTGCCTGAACAGAGAAGATTCTATTTTCCCGGAAAACTTGGGGCGGAGGCGCGTATCAAAGAGAGGCTAAAACTTTTCTGGAAAAGGTTCGCAGATGACCCAACTGAGGAACAAAGCTTATAACTGGGCATAGCCGGAACAAAAAAAGGCGGCCTAAGCCGCCCTGTGGTTTTAAAATATCAGTTTTTCTTTTCTCGTTCTTCCTCGTCTACCTTCAGTGAAATAATATAAATAACATCTGAAAGCCTGTTTAAAAAAGCGTAACTCTTATCGGTTATCCGTTTTTCCCTGAAAAGGGGAGTCGCTGTTCTTTCGGCCCTTCTCGCTATCGTTCTGGCAAGATGAAGCGCAGCGCCGCAAGAAGAGTCTCCCGGTCTGACGAACAACTCTGCCTTTTTTATCGTCCTTGCCACCTTGGAAGAGACATTTGCCAATATCTGAGGATCTGGTTCCGGAAAATCACATTCTGCGAAAAATGCCATGGCATTGAAAAGATAATCCTCCAAAAAGAAGATATCTTCCGCTGTCTTCGGTGAGAGGCATGCGGCCCGCGCCATCCCCAGTGCAGCCTGGCATTCGTCAAGCGTACCGTAGAGTTCGACCCTTTGATCATCCTTATCGACCCTCACGCCGTTTCCAAGTGAAGTCGTGCCGTTGTCTCCGCCTTTTGTTGTTATGTTTATGTCTGCCATATTATTCTCCTTCAGCCCCTTGATCTTTACTGCGTATCCCCTGTCCCTCGTCACCGCATCCGCTGGCGCAGGAAGAACAGTCAGAGCAGCCACAGCTTCCCTCGTGCTCTGATTTGAATGCAACGCGAAGAGTCGCCTCCATGAAAAATTCTTCCGGCAGGACCATTCTTTCATTTCCGTCGAAATCTTTCAGTGTACGACATGAAAAACCTCCACCGTCGGGCACCCTGCATGAATCACACTCCGCAAACCCGACCTCGAGCATCATGAGTTCTTCAATAGGTGTCTCTTCTACATTGATCTCCGGTGACTGGATCGTCACCATGTTGCCCGTCATCAGGCTTCTCTGAGAAACTTCGTCAAGTATAACTTTCCTAAGTTTGAGTTTTATGTTCATTGGTTCAAGCTTAGGAGCCATCCTCTCGCCAAAGTCGACAAGGTTGTCCCATGTTTCTTTCCACGGTTCAGGCTCGATATCTTTAATTGTATAGTGCGAAAGAATAATATTTTTCATTTTTTACCCTCCCAATTCTCACTTAGTTGTTACTCGTATATATTACAACATTTTAACAGCTAAAGGCATTGCGGTTAATCAACAATTCCGCTAGAATATCCGGGTCAGTATATTGCCGGGATGGCGGAATGGCAGACGCAGAGGATTCAAAATCCTCCGAGGTAACACTCGTGGGGGTTCGACCCCCCCTCCCGGCACCAGATATTTCTGCAGAGTACACCCTTCTGCGCGAGTCAATTGGAAACCTGTTGGGAATCAGTGACAAATCAGTTGTTAGTACTTCAGGGCCGGGCATCTCATCGTCTCCCTCGAATTCCTCTATCG
>JAAZCN010000162.1 GCA_012513245.1 Synergistaceae bacterium
CCGTCATCCGGTACGATAAGCACACCAAACGATCCAAGACAGTTTTCGAGAGCAGGTAATGATTTTTTAACGTGATCTCTGCTGTTCATGTAGAGCTTGGGTATTGCTCCTCCGGCTATGACAGCTACGTTTTTGCGTGTACCTGCAGCCACCATTGATGCCCCGGCCAGCACCGCATTGACCGGTCCCGCGCAGAATCCCCTGACATCACAGCCTGAAGCGTTTACGCAACCTGCTATTTCGGCAATTGCCTTCGCAAAATTTCCTCCTCCGCGCTGATTCATGTCTCCCGCAGCTTCTTCGGAGCATTCAACAACAAAATCTACATCCTCAGGCTTTATACCGCTGTTCTTGATGAGGTGGAGCATTGAGAGGACTGCGCTTGTTTTGCTCATCATGTTCACAAGCAGCTCATATGCGGTCAGATTGGGGTCGAATTCGTGGCCTCTCCTGCTGCAGCCGACGATCTTTCCTCCGGAATAAAGAGGCAGTGCGGCAGAGCGCGCTATCTCATGTTCTATCTCGCTTATTTCATGACCTGATTCAAGACGGACAAGCAAGTCTTCCCTTATCAATGGATGCTTTGCCAGCTTTTCTTTTACTTTCGCCGCAAAATCTTTCTCAAGCCATACCAGGTCGAAGACATCGCAGAGGTCAAGAAAACCAATTGTTTCGTCCTCCGGCATTATCTCCCCATATTTCCCAAATCTTACAGCAGCAGGTTCAAGTTTTTCAAACCAGGGCTGCTCCTTGTTCTCAAGCTCTTCAAGATCCATAGCTCCAATATAAACAAGGTTAGGCGCATATCTCGAACATTCTTCGTAGCTCTGTACATGGTTGGGAAGCTTTGAGAGAAATTCCGAATCCGGGTGAGCTTCTCTCTCGACGAAAGGGGTATTCCCGTAATAAAGTGCCAATTCGGGAGTATAGTTTAAAGAATATGACGTACCTTTGACTGCTGCATTGGGCATTTCGCATTCCTCCATATTTGTTTGATGAAATATTCTCATATTTGGATATTACATATATTTAAATTATAATTTCACAAAAACCGCGGGTCTTTATCTGATCGAATAAAGAAATGTCGAAACCATTTTATTTTTGTGTTCTCAGGAACAATTTATTTTTAGGTTCTGATTTAAAAGAGCGACAGAACAGTCAGCAGAAAGACGACTATCCTGCCGCGATCTTCTTTACGGCCTATCGGATCACAATCACTGGTTTAGTTAAAAACTGTCTGTTCCTTGATCGGCGTTTTAAGTGCCTCTAACGACTTTTCTAGGATAGCCTTTCTTATGACCTTCTCTTCTTCATGGGTCTTTGACGGATCACCCAACGGATAAGGGATCGCAACTGCAGGAACTATCCTGTTTGCGCCAACTGTCTGAGAAATTGGGACTATTGTGCATATGTGAACTACTGTAATTCCGGTTTCCTCAATGGCTTTTACCATCGTTGCTCCGCAACGTGTGCAGGTTCCTCAGGTTGATGTAAGTATCACGGCATCAACCCCATCTTTTTTCAGCCGCTCCCCAATTTCAGATCCGAATTTCTTTGAGCTGGCTACAGAGGTGCCGTTTCCGACCGTAGTAAAGAAGTAGTCGTAGAGTTTTTTAAATTCCCCGGCCTTTTCCATCTCCCTAAGCACATCTATAGGAAGGACTCGGTTGGGGTCACAGTTGGCATATGTAGGGTCATAGCCGCCGTGTGCCGTTGCATAAGCTACCTCATCTGCACTTTGTACCCCTGCTATGCTGTATGTACCATATTTTGACGCGCTTGACGCTTCTATATGGTCAGGATTCCCTTTCGGCACGATCCCCCCGGATGTAACAATTGCTATCACAGCGTTTTTCATATCCTTGATGGCCTCTGCCGGAGATACTCTGTCAAAAACAGGCATTGGGTATTCTGTTTTAAATTCTTCGCCATTTAATTTTTTGACAAGCATGTCGACCGCACGTGCTGCTCCGATCTTGTCATGGAAAAAGTTGACCCTTACTCCGCGCTCGAGGTAGCCGTCCTCAGCAGGGCTGCCTATTGCACCGTCTTTCAATGCTTTAAGTATGAGCTTCGCCATGGCGGGGACTGCATCTTTTATCCCTCTGGCACTGTCTGAGGTTTCAACTATATAGACACTCTTTCTGAACATGTCTACTCCGGGATTTTCCGGATACATGCCGGTAACGACTGGGATCCTGAGCTTTTTTCCTACTGCTTCACTAACTGCA
>JAAZCN010000163.1 GCA_012513245.1 Synergistaceae bacterium
AAGCGATGATACCTGTGCCGGGGTATTTCTTGTTAGATCAGGGACTCTAAGGGTCTATATGCTTTCAGAGGACGGGAAGGATCTTACACTCTTCCGTCTTAATCCGGGTGATGTATGTATTCTTTCAGCATCCTGCGTTTTGAAGATGATCCGCTTTGAGGTTCTGATAGAAGCTGAGACAGACTGCAGAATACTTGTTATAAACGCCGGTTTCTTCTCTGAACTTGCGGAAAGAAACGTTTGGGTGGAAAATATTTCATATAAAATCGCTGCTGAGCGTTTTTAAGATGTAATGGAAGCCATACAGAGAATTTTCTTTATGAGTGTCGATAAGAGACTTGCCAATTTCTTACTGGAAGAAATGGAGACAAAGGGCGGTGACGTTATTGCCGTCACACATGAGCAGATAGCCAGATATATAGGAAGCGCAAGAGAAGTTGTTTCAAGGACGCTTAAATCTTTTTATGTTCTTGGTGCTGTTGAACTATCTCGAAAAGGTGTGAAGATCATCGATAAAAAGCTCCTCCGAAGCATGAGCAAATAATAGCTAGAGCTTTTCTCCCTCTTTTATCTTGCATATCATTTGGGTAGCAGTACCAATGGGACAGTAAACGCACCATGATCTTGGCCTGTATATGAACATGCTCAAGAGACCAAGTATCAGAGATGTGAGCATAAGGCTGTAAAAGCCGTAAGCGAACTGAACAGTCCACAGCGGAACGCTATTCCCCACCCTGTTTGCCCATTTCCAGGGCAAGTCGAAAGTCCATAAAAACCTTATAGATTCGTTGATACCTGTACCTCCGGAAAAGACAGCCCATGTCGCAAAGAGCATGTTTAAAAACATTGTTGTGAAGAACAAAAGAAATCCATACCTAAACCATTTGCTTCTTAAAAAGGCAGGAAGTTTCTTGTTGAGTGACATCCGCCGGCTTGCCCCCAACAGCGTAAAAAGCTGTCCTCTGCCACAATAATCGTTGCAGAATTTCTTTTCCTTGCCGAACAAAGACATCATTATGGGTACGAGAAAGCAGATCATACCAAACCAAGCGAATATTATGTTAAAAAATCCGAGTGAGAAATAGAGAATCGAGACGATCCACATTTTGTCTTTCCAGCTTGTCTTATTTCTCATCTTCCCATCTCCATATTTATCGCATAAGCGGGGCAGACAACAGAGCACTTGGAACAGCCTACACACCTTGCATAATTTATCTGTGCAGTAATCCCTTTGTAAATCGTAATTGCATCAACGGGACAAACGTTCACACAAGCTCCACAGGCCACGCATTCTCCCCGTAAAACATTTGCCTTTTTACCTTTTATTACTTTTACAGACATGTGATCACATCCTACTCTTCTTTTTATAGCACATAGAAAGCTACGAGTCTGTGACCTGGTCACATATTTCTTTTAAAACTGCAATGTTTGATATAAAGGACAGAAAAAAGATAGGGTCAGTTTATGATCCTATCAATAAGTAAGAACAGGGGAGTGGAAGTTTATGTACTGGGGACTCTTATCTTTCAGAGAAGCCTCGCAAAAACCAGAATAGCGCTGATGCAGCCAGGGAAGCAGTGCGGAGACCTTCGTCCAGCGGAGGAGATACCTCCATTATATCGAGATATCTGATCTGAGAACTTCTTCCCGCAAGGTATGCAATCTTGTCCAACTCCGGGGCCTTAAGCCCACTGGGATTGCTGGCGGAGGCTCCGGGAGCTTCTGTACTTCGGACAGCGTCTATGTCAAGAGAGAGCGCGACAGTCCGTCCTTTTTTACTTGCTATGCTCATTGCTTGAATAAAAGATTCCATGACCCGCTCAGATACTTCTTTGAGTGTGAAGACGCTTACTCCCTGTTTTTTGACCCAGTTGTAATAGTAAGGTGAGTTGTAGGGTTCCTGTATACCAAATTCAACCAAGGCGCTTCCCGAGAGGGCTTTGTTAGGAAGTTGGGTTAGGGCTCTATAAAAAGATGTTCCGCTGTTTATTCCATTCTCATCAGTTCTTACATCTAAATGTGCATCTACATTAATGAGTCCAAGAGAGTCTTTTTTAAGCCCGGCTCCTCTGACGAGTCCTTCAAGACAAGGGTAAGTAAGGTCATGGCTGCCCCCTATAACTACAGGTAAGCCTCCCCTTGATACCACTTCTGCGATAGCTTCAGTGGCTGCCATATGGACCTCTTCCAGTGTCAGTTCCTTTGTAGAAA
>JAAZCN010000023.1 GCA_012513245.1 Synergistaceae bacterium
CACCTGCTCAGTGTCATTTTCACTCCATAATCACTATATGGTTCAAAGGTTATTTTCCGGAGAGGATGTTTTCCTCCAACTATTTCAATTGATTCTTCAAATGCGGTGTATATTGTTTTATCAAAGAAAAACAATTCCAGCTTGTTCTTTGGTATAACAGGGTTTGAAGATTCAAGTGTGAATTCATAAATTAAGCGATTGCCATCTGCTGTCTTTACGGTGAAGTTTTTTGCAGCTCCAAACTTAATTTTTTTCCCATCAGATTTCATCATAAAAAAGTAATTAAAGTCTTGAACGCCATCAAAGAAATCTTTTTTTACAAGTTTTATTTCTGAGACACTTAATGAACCATTGCCATCCAAATCACAATCAAACATAACCTCTTCACTCCAGAACTCATCCCATATCCAGCTTATGCGTACAGCCTTTATAGCACCCTTGTCCTGTATAAAGCTGACCGCAGGAGTAATAAATAAATGGGGATGTGCGTGTGCGGGGAATGGAACTAACAAAAGGAGAAAGGCAAGAGTTATTAACAGTTTTTTCATAGTAACACCGTTGTCATTCCGGCCCCTACTAAAATAATAAAAATCAAAGATGTCCATTCCAATATTTCCGAGACATTTTCTGCTTTAACAAAATGGCCGGAACAGCCCAAGATACTGCCCCGTCCCTTGACTACAAGTATCCCAAGCAAGGCAGTCAGAACGAACATTCCTGCAGAAATTCCCAGGACAGAGGCGATCCCGGCTTGCGGTATCCCGTAGGTCAGGGAAAAGGTCATAACAAATATTGTCGCAGGACATGGTACACACCCCGCTAACATACCCAGGCAAAAAGGTCCGTATGATTTATTAATGGAAGAATGAGTTGTCATGTTTCTATTCCTTAACTGAATAATTTTTTTGAAGAGTAGAAACGATCCTATCGCCAGTATAAGCAAACCGTTTGCTCCCATAATGAACCCCTGCATCCGGATTTTAAAGAAGGCATCAGCGCTTTTAAGAACTGAAATAAAAAGAAGAGCAAGCAGGATGGATATCAGAGTATGTGTTAAAACAAGAGAGGTGGTAGCTGTTAATACTTGGGATATGGTTCCTTTCCTGTTTATAAAATATGCTGAAAAGAGGGCTTTTCCATGTCCCGGCCCCGCCGCATGTATTATTCCATAGACAAAAGAAACTCCGGTAAAGCAAAATAATTTCTGAAGCGTCATGTTAGAACGTAAATCAAGCATAGTGGATCTGAGTATCCTGTCAAAATGTTTTATCAGTGGAAGCAAGTACATTGTTGCAAATTGTTTGCCCCAGAAAAACAAAATAAATATTATGGCTGCTGCTATTATAAGTATTACCAAGTCCTTCAGGACCGGTTTCTTTTTCATTATAAAACTCCTCTTTAACAAATGGTGCCGGGTAAACATTGAACCATTATTATACAGTTATCGATTTTATGTCAACCCGACCGGTCTGATAGCTCACATATATGGCTCGATCTACTGTTGACTACATGTGATATTACAGATAAATTTAATGTCGTCGAATTAAAAACGTCAAACCCCGTATAGATTCCTATTTAAATAACCACATACAGGATAACCATACACACATAGTCCGAGACCGCTCGTATACAAGATAATACAGTTATTGTGAAAATTGAAGGTATAATTGTATTCAGGTGCAGATAGTATTTTTAAAGATAACTTGAGGCAACTATGGATATTATCTTGCGCCATTGCTTTAAATACAGTCATTACCGTAAAAAGGAGGGGCTAAAATGTCTGCGTATATAAATGAATTTTCAAAACAGTTTTTGCTTACCCCAACTTTTACCTTTGGGCTTTTTTTGTTAGTCTCTATTCTATTTTTTGTGTTTTTTTATTATAGATATTTACATAGAGTAAAGATGATGTTTTTACCCATAGAGACAATGCAAACAAAAGTAAAACTTAGTCGGAGCGAATTGGAGCGCCAGATGCTCAATCTGTCCGGCACTCACAAAAATGTTAAGTGGATGAAATATAATCTGGTTATAAGCAATCGTAATCAGATCGCATACAGAAATCTTAATAAAATACGCAATACCTTGTCCAAGGTGTCCCCTGAAATTATTGCTTTGATCCCTGCCGCCCGCTGGTTATTTGATAATTTCCAGATGCTTTACAGAGAACTGAAAAAGGTCAAGACCACCGGAACTAGCAGAAAAATTATACCAATATTACAAGATGGGGAATTCAGAGGATATCCGCGGATCTATGTTGCGGCCAGAAGAATGGTTACGTTGACCGGCGGATATTTAAACGAAGATAGGATTTCTCTGATGATAAAGGCGTACCAAAAGGAACTGCCCTTAACAACATCCGAAATATGGGCTCTTCCGGAAATGATAGGATTTTGTCTTCTGGAGAGCATAATAGAGGTAGCAGGAGATATTCTCCGTATTACAGGGACAAAATCAGAAGCAGATGTTTTTGTTAAAAATAATTTAATGAAACAGGAAGGCACAATAAACGTTGAGCCTCTTTTACGGGTGCTTGATAAAAATAACCGTGATAATATTTCTTTTCATTCCCACGTGATCTATCTGTTGAAAAACATGTCTTTAGATGAATCATCCATACAAAAATACGTAGAATATCACTATAAATATAACTCTAAGTACTTTAAACCCACTGATATCTTCCAGGAGGAAAGCAAGCTTGAATCATACCTGGAATCAAATATCCGTACTTTTTTAGTTAGTTTAAGAGAGACGAATGAAATAAACGGAGAGGCTCTATTTGAAGATCTTTCCCTGCTTGAACATATTCTGCTCAAAGATCCGGATGGGATCTACCCTGATATGGATTCAGACAGCCGCAGTAGATATCGGGCAATAATAGAAAAATTTGCTGTAAAAAATAACATCGATGAGAATTCAATTGCTGAAACCTGTATCGTTCTTGCAATGGAAGGCAGGAAAGACTTAAAGTGCAGCCATCACATAGGTTCTTACCTAGTCGGACAGGGTTACCCCGTTTTAAAAGCAAGGGTTTTAAATGAACCGGAACCAGACAAATTAACTCCTCAACATAATTTTAAAGGGACCTATTATTTCATTGTATTATCAATTATTTTCGCCACTTTTTATGGGGTCCTCGTATATGTACTGCGCGGAGTAAGTACCGCTGCCGGAATATACGGAACAGCAGCGCTTCTGTTTGCCTCCTTTTTGTTGGTACTTGGTATAGCAATAGAGATAACCAACGTAATATTCACAAGGCTGATTCCGGTAAGAGAACTTCAGGCCCTGAATTTCCTTAAGGGTATTCCTGAAAGAGCAAGAACATTCCTTGTGATGCCTGTAATTATTTCTTCAAAGGAACAGGCCCTTGAATATCTAAACAGATTAGAGAGGCACTTTCTGGCAAATAGACAATCTAACCTCTTTTTTGCACTGCTCGTCGACTTTGCAGACTCAGACGTCCACCGACATGCTCTGGACGATGAGCTTGAAAGTTTTATCTGCAGCCGCATCAACGAACTTAATGAGCTCTATCCATTATCATCACAACGTTTTTCTACCTTTATAAGAAGCAGAAAATGGAACGAGTCTGAAAATTGTTTTATGTGCTGGGAAAGAAAACGAGGGAAATTAGAAGAATTTAATGCTCTCCTATCCGGAGAGAAAGAGACTAGTTTCACAACAATAATGAGCGATGAAAGCATCCTCTATACTTTCAAATATGTTATTACTCTGGACGCTGACTCAATACTATTAAGAGATAACGCCGCAAAACTTGTAGGCATAATTGAGCATCCTCTTAATCAGCCTGTGATCGATCCTATTAAAAAAAGGGTCAAAGATGGGTATGCAATTATTCAGCCCTCGATCACAAGCCATGTTTTAAGTAACAAGGGGAATACCTTCTATCGTGTGTTTGCCGGAAAGCAGGGATTAGACCGTTATTCCACTGTTATTTCAGATATATACCATGACATTTTTGACGAAGGCATATTTACCGGCAAGGGAATTTATCATATAAAAGCACTCTACACTATCCTCAATAAAAATATACCCGAAAACTGCGTTCTCAGCCATGACTTGCTTGAGAGTTGTTATGCTAAAACTGCCTTTTCAAGCACTGTAAATATAATAGATGACTATCCATCCTGCGTTCTTTCACACGCACAAAGAGATCACAGGTGGATACGCGGCGACTGGCAGCTATTGCCATGGTTGTTTAAGAAAAAAAATCTGGCGGGTCTGTCTAAATGGAAAATACTAGACGATTTCAGGATCAGTCTTAGCCCAATATTCAAAGTAATTTTAATAGTTCTTAATCTTGCACTTATACCGAAAATTTATTATCTTTGGCTGCCACTGGTGTTTTTTTCAGAAGCATTTAATTTATTTATTTTGCTATTCGATACAATAAGGCAAAAAATAAGTAGACCAAGGCTTGCGCTCGTATATAAAGACCTGCTGAGAGATATGATCCTGAAGGTCCAAAAAGCTGTACTGGATATGGCCTTCCTTCCTTATAGAGCATATATTGCGACAGATGCCATATCAAGGACGCTATACAGGTTATTTAAAAGCAGAAAGAACCTTCTTATGTGGAATACTGCAGAAACCACACAAAAGCATGCACAGAACACCAAAACCGCATATTTCATGTATATGTGGGGCTCTATGATCCCTTCTGCCCTTATTATAGGGTTGTTGTTCATTGTAAATATCCCTCTCGCCGGAATAATTCTTTACGGAATTATATCTGCCTTATGGGGTTTTTCTTATTTAATAGCTTATTTCATTAGCCAACCGTGGGGAGAAACGGAAAACAAAGAACTTCCTTACGATGACGAGAAAATGCTGAGAGATATCGCCCGAAAGACCTGGCAGTTCTTCAAGGATTTTTCGAAAAGCGAAAGTAATTGGCTTTGCCCGGACAATTACCAAAAGGAACCCATTGAAAAAATCACACATAAGACCTCCCCTACCAACATGGGTCTTCAGTTGCTTTCAATTTTGTCAGCCAGGGATTTAGGATTTGAAACCTTAACTAAAACATTGGAATGCGTGGAAAACATACTATGCTCCATAACATTGCTGTCTAAGTGGAAAGGTCATTTATTTAACTGGTACGACATAAAAACTCTAGAGCCATTAAATCCACAGTACATTTCAACCGTGGACAGCGGGAACTTTTTAGCATCTTTGATCACTCTTAAAAATGGGCTTTTAGGGCTTATTGATTCTCCTGTATTTTCTGAAGAGATGGTCCGAGGTTTCGGCAATACGATGAAACTTTGCAAATACGATCTTACGCTGAAAGACAATTATGAGACAATAGGCGACTTTACAAATGATGTCGCAACATTTAAAAACATCATAAGTTCCCTTCACACGGAGCACGGTGAGGGCAGTCGCTTCACCAGAGAAATGAACAGAAGCGTCGATTTGATAATAAGCGAAGTTGAAGAACTTAAACTTAAGGATGTATCTTTCTCTTCTGTACCAACATTAAGACAGATGGTACAAAGTGGTAATTTCTACGCAAAGACTCTGATGCACAGACTCGAGGACATCGTTTACATAATAGAAATTGCGTCGGAAAATATAGATTTCCGGTTTCTGTACAATGAAAAACGTAAATTATTCCATATCGGCTACAATTTATCCTCCCAAAGCCTTGACGAAGGGTGCTACGACCTTATGGCATCTGAGTGTTGTCTGACAAGTTTTATAACGATTGCTATGAATAATGTTCCTGTTGACCATTGGTATAAACTTGAGAGGCCGCATACCATAGTAAACGGCATCCCCTGCTTTGTTTCATGGAGTGGAACAATGTTTGAATATCTTCTGCCGAATTTAATGATGACCCAGTACGAAGGCTCAGTTTTTTCAGAAACATCAAGGGCTGCAGTTATACAGCAAATAAAGTATGGAAGGCTAATGGAGATCCCCTGGGGTATATCCGAAAGCCAGCACTACCATTTTGATCAGGACGGAAATTATCAATACATGGCGTTTGGGGTGCCGGAACTTCGCCTTTCGCCGTCTTTAAGCATAACGAAGGTCGTTGCTCCGTATGCGACTATGTTGGCACTTTCGTACGCCACAGGTGAGTGCTTAGTGAACCTTAAGAGGATGGAAGAACTTGGATGCATTGGCGATTACGGATACTATGAGTCAATAGACTTCAACGGTCCGGACCCTATGGCAATGACTCCCTATTCCATAGTTAGAACCTTCATGGCCCACCATCAGGGAATGAGTTTAGTGGCAATTAATAATTTACTTAACAGAAAAATAATGCAGGAAAGATTTCGTTCAGAGGCTTTTATACGTGCAACGGAAGCACTTCTGGAAGAGAAACGCTGCTCCTATTTTGTTTCACTTTCAAGAAAAGGGTACAATATTCAATTTAAGGGTATCGAAAGTTCGGAGGAAGAACATGTTAATAGATACGTTAATAAAATAACACCGGAGATACCTGTAGCACATTTTCTCTCTATCGACGATTATTCTATAATGATAACTTCTGATGGGGACGGTTTCAGCGATTACAAAGGTATGATGCTCTACAGGTGGAGATCTGACCTCTATGCCTCCACCGGCAGTTATATCTATATCAAAGACATTAAAAACAACAAAGTATGGAGCAGTACATATAATCCTACCAAGACTGACCCTGATGAGTATAAAGTTGTATTCTCTGTGGATCAGGCTGAATTTAAAAGAGTAGATGGTGATATTTCTACACAGACACTAGTGAATCTTTCTCCTAACCATAACATGGAATTCAGAAAAATAACTTTGACAAACCACAGCAGCGAAGATAGACAAATTGAGTTAACAAGTTATATCGAGGTCGTTGCGGATACTCACTTATCGGAACTTTCTCATCCCGCATTCAACAAGCTTTTCATAGAGAGCTCTTTTATTGAGGGGCATAATGTTTTTATGTCCAAACGGCGAGGAAGTAAAGACAAAAATAAACCTTATATTATGCACATGGTAAAGCCCGGCATAAAACCGATCGGCGGTATTGAATACGAAAACGACAGACTCAAGTTTATAGGCAGGAACAATACTGTTCAAAACCCTGATGCAGTCATTGATAGTCTGCCTCTCTCAAATAACTCGGGCTTTTCCAGCGACCCGATCATAAGCTTGAGAATTAGCATAGAACTAGCGGCGGAGAATACAGTAGATGTTTATTTTATTACCGGAGTATGTACCGGTAATGAAGAAGCCGTGAGTATAAGTGAAGAGCTTAATGATTTAGCCAGAATTGAAGAATTAGCTAAAAAATTCAGATTACAAAGTTACCTCGAATTAAAGTATCTTGATATCACAAGCGCACAACTGAATGCTTTTCAGAATCTTATCAGCCCGATATTTTATCCGTCAAAATATTACCGTGGTCCGATTGAGAATATCAGGCGTAACAGCGGAAATCAATGCAATCTGTGGAGGTTTGGAATATCCGGTGATAAGCCTATAATGCTTTTACGTGTAAATTCCACAGAAGAGACCGGCATAATAAGGGATGTTTTTAAAGCTTATCAATATTTAAAAATAAACAATGTAAATGTGGATTTAATAGTACTTAGCGATGCCAAATATGGATATTTGCAAGAGCTTGATGATTTACTGAATGAAATGACCAGGACCCTTAAGGTTTATACAGAAGACAGGAAAAAACCCAGTCTCTTTATACTCCATTCATGTCAGATGACACCGGCAGAGGTAGATTTGCTTCTCACCGTTGCAAGAGTCGTTTTCACAGAAAAAACAGGGATATATTTTAGAAACATTAAAGAACTATTTTGATCCAACGCAAAATAATACATAGGAAGGAGCTGATATCATTGAAATATGAGAATATACCTGCCGAAACCGGCGTATTAGACGAACATAAATATGAATTCTTTAACGGTTTTGGCGGCTTTGTTGAAGACGGGAAGGAATATGAAATACTGCTTAATGATAATAATAGACCTCCTTCCCCTTGGATCAATGTCATAGCCAACAAAAATTTCGGCTTCCATGTTTCCGAGACAGGAGCAGGGATGACTTGGGCTATTAACAGCAGAGAAAACAAGATAACTCCGTGGTCTAATGATCCGGTCAGTGATACTGCTTCAGAGGCAATATATATAAAAGACGAAGTTACCGGGAAGGTGATCATACCAATGTCTCTTGGAAGGAAGGGGCATGGCGTCTTCCATGTAAGACATGGTTTTGGATACTCAGTTTTTTGTCACGATGAAAATGAAATAAAGCAAAAACTTCATGTATTTACTCCTTTGGATGAATCTGTAAAACTTTGGAGGCTTGAACTTACCAACACCTCTGATAGAGAAAAATATATCTCTGTTACATACTTCGTTGAGTGGGTCCTTGGTTTAGACAGAGACCATACTGATCAATATATTGTTTCTTCATACAACAATGAACATGAATACCTCTATGCAAAAAATACATACGACTTTACTTTCCGAAAACAGAGAAGTTTTATTTTCTCAAGCGAAATGATAACAGGATATACAGGAAACAGAAGAGAATTTTTTGGTCTGAAGGGTTCCATTACAGATCCGGAAGGATTGGATAAGAAATTACTTTGCAACGCGGGAGTCGGATACGATCCGTGCGGAACGATACAGATCTCATTAACAATTAGACCCGGCGAAATTAAATCTGTAGTATTTGGACTTGGTCAGACTGACAATACTAATGAAATAATACGACTAAAAGATAAGTATAAAGATTTGGCAGAATTTGATCATGAGTTGGGAAGAGTAAAAGATCATTGGGATAAATTGCTTGGTACCATAAAAGTCAAAACATCAGACAGGTCAATGGATATACTTTTAAACGGCTGGTTATTGTACCAGACTATAGCATGTAGGATAAACGCAAGAGCTGCGTTCTATCAGGCCGGAGGAGCATACGGATACAGAGATCAGCTGCAGGACGTTCTTTCTCTTCTGCACACGTCACCACAGACTGCTAAAGAGCAGATCCTGATCGCCTGCAGCAGACAGTTTGAAGAGGGTGACGTGCAGCACTGGTGGCATCCTCCCGCGGGGATAGGAGTCAGAACAAGAATTACAGACGACCTGCTATGGCTTACCTATGTTGCCTGTGCTTATATTCGGAGCACAGGAGATCACTCCATACTCAAAGAAAAAGTTCACTACATCAAAGGACCGCTACTTAAAAAAAACGAAAATGAATTAATGTTTACTCCGGAAATATCAGACATTGAATCAAGCGTTTATGAACATTGCAAGAAGACTATAATCCTTACCCTCTTCGGGAAACACGGACTTCCCTTAATGGGCGGCGGCGACTGGAACGATGGAATGAACGAAGTCGGGATAAAAGGAAAGGGAGAAAGCGTTTGGTTAGGATGGTTTCTTTATGCGATCCTTGGAGAATTCATACCCATATCACATCTCGAAGAAGATTTTGACTTTGCAAAAGAGCAGGAAATCAGCAGAGAGACCCTAAGAAAAAATCTTGAAAAACATGCCTGGGACGGTGATTGGTATTTAAGAGCATTTTATGACAATTATGAGAAAATCGGCTCAAAAGAAAGCGCCGAATGTAAAATAGATTCTATAAGTCAGTCATGGAGCGTTATTTCCGGAGCGGCTAAAAGAGAAAGAGCAATAAAAGCAATTTATTCAGCAAAACACTACCTGGTCAACGAAAAGGAATGGATGTCACTGCTCCTTATTCCTCCTTTCGACAAGACAGATAATAATCCGGGATATATTAAGAATTATTATCCGGGGATAAGAGAAAACGGTGCACAATATTCCCATGCTTCGGTATGGCTTGCAATAGCAGCTTCCATGATTGGTGATCACAGCCTAGCTAATACCCTTTTTACAATGCTTAATCCAATTAACATCACCTCCACCAGAAAAGACGCGCTCAGATATAAAAAGGAGCCATACGTTATGACAGCAGACATATTAGCTGTTGGTGGATCGCACACAGGCAGAGGCGGGTGGAGTTGGTATACCGGCTCGGCAGGATGGATGTATCAGGGGCTGATCAAAAATTTCATAGGAATAAGCAAAGAGGGTGAAATTCTAACAATTGATCCCTCTGTTCCCCAAAATTTTGGCCCATACACGGTCTGGTATAAGTATGGGATCACAGAATATGAAATCAGAGTAAGTCAAAATGCATTAGAAAACCCTGAAATAACCGAATTAACCATTGATGATGTAAAAATACCCGGCAATAAGATAAAGCTTGAAGACGACCGGAAATATCATCTTGTTATAGTGTAGCGGATCTTTAAAACCTTTGCTGAGCGATGGCTGAGCAGTAGCTAAGCGGTGGCTGAGCAGTTGTGAGGGCGGGGACATTAAAAACTTTGGCAAGCGGTTGGCAAGCGTTGGCAAGCGGTTGTTAGACCTGAAAAACTTTGCCAAACTATGCTTAGGGGCGGGCAAGCAGTTGGCAAGCGTTGGCAAGCAATGGGCAAGCTGTTGTCTTTAAAAACGGCGGAGCGAAGGCTCCCTCTACGTCATTCCCGTATGCACTCGATCAGAAGGACACTGTTTCTCGTTAGAGAAACACTTAAGATAAACAACAGTGTCCGCACTATTTCGAGTGCGTTTCGAGATCGCGAAAGTACTGTTCCCCGTTAGGGGAAACATTTAAAAACTCCATAGCATTCGAACCATTTCGAATGCGTTTTGAGATCGGGAGCCCAGCGGCTTTTGTTTAGATCCCTAAAAGCCAGTCATAGCCTAGGTTCAAAGCCGCTGGATCCCCGATGGAGTCATACGAGGACGACGAGGCAGTAAATCTAGTTCTTGAATGGGTTGTCCGCCCCCCCCCATTGATTCGCAATAGATTCCCAATAGATTTGCAACTGACTCCCCGCGGCAAGCAACATGCCGCTTCACACAACTTCTTGCTCAATTCCAAAATACTTCAGAAACCTGTTTATGTGTCTGGTGATCTTAGGTGACTTAAATAATCGGCCCAGTTCCTGCATACGTGCGAAATCAAGCTGTGCAAGCACGTCTTCGTCTATCCTCAGATCTTCAAAAATAAAGGCCTTCCAAAGGGAATAATTCTGCGGGGTATACCTAATGATGTATAACTGATCAAGAAGAGCCTTTTCAATAGTAGCTCTCATATAACCGGGCAGGTCCTTCACAATATAAGTATCGGGATAGACTAAAAATGATGGCAGCGTGTACCATTCAATATTTCCGTATGGTGTATCCAAACTCCGGTTTCTCTTTGAGGTGAAGGCTGTTACAGATGCTACTGCGTCTGGGATAAGACCTGCTTCAAATAACACAAGGTTTCCGGAAACTACCGCAGGACCGTAGACATTGCATGCAAGATATCGAAGAGATGGTTCTCTCTTGCGCA
>JAAZCN010000164.1 GCA_012513245.1 Synergistaceae bacterium
AGATAGAGACAGAAAGAAAAGCTTTTGAGGAAAAAGACCTTGAACTTTACTTGAACGTCAATGACGCTTTTCACCTTATAATTGCTGAATCATCAGGCAACGGAACGCTCGCAGGCTATGTCAAGAACATTCTCTCAAGGATCTATGTTCAGACTATATTCTTCGAATCTTTTTTCAACTTCGCAGATAACCCAAGCTTGGGAGAACACATAAGACTCATCGAAGCCCTTAAAAAACATAACGAAAAAGAGTGCGTTCTTCTGATGCAAGAACATCTTAAGCTCGCAGTGGAAGCATTGGGAACTTAGGGGCAAGGAGTGAGTCTTCGGCGAGGTTCGTGCCGCGGTAGTCAGTTGGGGAGTCAATTGGAAATCAATTGTAAGCGCGGGCAAGCGATCCCCGTGATCGCGGGATCGGCAAGCAGTTGTAAGGGCAAGAGGCGGGGAAATAATTCTTATCTCATAAGACTAAATGACCTAAAAAATCGGTAGTGCAGAAAATTTTGTGTAAACATCCCCGAGCCAGTTTGTAGCCGTGTTTTTCGGGGAAACCAATGTCATAGATTCAGTTTAACCCTCTCGCCGAAATGTATCATAAGATTGTCCAAAATGGCTGGCCAATCACGAATCTGCTGGGTCCATTTTTCAGTAACCCGCATTGTAACCAGATATAGTATTTTCATGAGAGCGTCTTCGGAAACGAAGGCGCCCTTTGTCTTCGTGACCTTACGCAGTTGCCTGTTGAAATTCTCGATGCTGTTGGTAGTATAAATCATCTTTCGTATCTCAGGAGAATATTTGAACATTACAGACAACTCGTTCCAGTTATTACGCCAGGAACGTATGGCAATTGGATATTTTACCTTCCATTTATTCTCAAGATCATCCAAGGCACAAAGTGCTATTTCTTCAGTAGGAGCCTTATATACAGATTTGAGGTCGTTCACAAATTCTCTTTTGTTCTTATCTGAAACGTATTTTGTTGAGCTTCTTATTTGGTGGACTATGCACCTCTGCACTTCTGTATTGGGAAACGCGGCGTTTATTGCCTCTACAAATCCGCTGAGTCCGTCTACGGAGGCAATTAAGATGTCCTTTACTCCGCGGTTCTTAAGTCCGTTCAATGCTGTGAGCCAGTACTTGGCAGATTCGTTTTCACCAAGCCATATACCAAGCACATCTTTCTGACCTTCAAGATCTTTGCCTATCATTACATAAGCTGCCTTCTTAACTACAGAACCGCTATCCCTGACAGAGTAATAGATCGCATCAAGTATGAGATGAGCATATATGCTCTGAAGAGGTCTTTCCTGCCATTCCCTTATAAGAGGAAGAAGTATGTCCGTAATCCTCGATACTCGGCTATCGTCTACTTCTATCCCATACATCTCGTTCATTGTCTTCTGGATATCTCTTGTTGAAATTCCTTGCGAATAAAGGAATATTATCTTGTCTTCTATGGACGAAATGTCCGTCTGGTGTTTTTTTACCAGCTCCGGCTCATACTCTCCCTTTCTGTCGCGGGGAATATTTATATCCACCTCTCCCATGCTACCCTGGACTCTCTTGGATGAATATCCGTTTCTGCTGTTATCGGTGTTTTTGTTCTTATAGTCGTATTTTGAGTACCCAAGCTCATTTTCTAGCTCTGCGTCCAATGCTGTCTGGATGGTCTCAGCTGTTAGCATCTTGACGAAGTTATGAACATCGTCCATCGTCTTAACGTTGTACTCCTTGATCATCTCACGTAGTTTCTTACTGCCTTCTTCTCCAAGTGGACTTGTCTTTTTGGCCATTATAAAAACCTCCTGTAGTAAGTATATTTTACTCTACCAACTACGAAGAAGTTTACACAAAACTATACGCACTCCCTTGTTTTTTTTTCTGTCTATACCAATCTATTTCCTATTGACTCCCCAATTGATTCCCAATCGACTCCCGCGGCTGCTTCGGGCCGTAGCCCCTAACAATTGTTTGACGATTGTTTGACCGCTCTTTACAACCAGCGATC
>JAAZCN010000165.1 GCA_012513245.1 Synergistaceae bacterium
ACCAGTAATTTGCAAAAGTTATCCACAAGAAAGACATGTTTTTTCAGACTGACACTTGAGTTCTTGTGTACATAAGCAGATAAATTTGTTTTAAAAGATTATCTCACGCTGCCAAAGCTGAAATTTCTTGGTTTTCTGCTGGAACGATTGCCCTGTTCTCACGGATCTTTTCATGAAACTTGTCAATTCCATATCGCCAAAGCTTGAGGAGATTATGGGCTGTGCACACCATCTTCCACTCACTGTCACACGCCTCTAATCCTCTGCGCATGAACCGGCCGAATCTCAGGACTTCCTTGATATGGCCGAATATCGGTTCTATAGTGATGCTGCGCTTCTTATAAAGCTCTTTTCCCCTTGGAGTTAGAAGCTTATTCTCCATGGCAGAGACCGGGGTGAGAGGCAGGGGTATTTCCTTGCCGTCTTTTTGTGCCTTGCGGGTTTTCCACCCCTTGCTCACAGCTACCAGAAGATCCGGATCGTCGTCCTTTATGCTGTCCAGGTTCTTGCGGCTGAAGTAGCCGGCATCTGCTAAAAGGGTGCCTATTTCTATATCTGAATCTACTGCGTCGAGGTTTTCCTTTGTTTTCTCAAGCATGGGTATGAGCTGGTTTTTGTCATTGCACTCCTGGGTTATATCAGCACTCAGTATTATCTGGTCCTCTGAAGCCGTTGCCTGGGCGTTGTATCCCTGCAGGTACCCTTTCGCGGTCTTCATGACACGGCTGTCAGAATCGGTGAGATTGCCCTTGAGGTTTTCGGATGCTTCTTCCTCGACAGCCTCGACGCTCTTGGGTTTGCGTCCCCGCTTTTTCTTTCCAGTGGATTCTTCCTGCGCTTTGCGCATTTCTAGTTTTTCCTCCTGGGAGCGGACTTTTTCCTCTTTTTCCGTCCGGAGGCGTTCCTGGATTTCTTTGATCTTACGAATTCTTTTCTCCTCGGTGGATAGTTCCGGGGGCAGTTCATCCCCCCTTCTATCGGGGCCGTAAAGTTTATCTTCCCGGGCGTCCGCCTCGTCTGCTTCCCTGAAATACTTTTGTATCTCTTTCTTGAGCCCCGATTCGTTCCTGTTGGATGCCATGGAGGCATTGGCCTGAATCTTGGTTCCATCTACAGAAACTGTCCTGAAATTGCAGAGCCCTGATTCATAGCATAATGTGACAACCTGGAGAAACAGGGCTGAAAGCTCGCGGGCAAATTTCTTCCGAAAGCGGCTTATGGTGGTGTGGTCCGGCTGCTGGTCACCGGATATGATCCTAAAGGGTACGCTCTCCATGCAGAGCCGTTCGATCTTTCTGCTCGATCTCTCGCCGGTGCAGTAGGAGTAAAAGTACAGCGCTGTCATCATGGATGGATGATATGCCGGTCTTCCGTCTCCTTGAGGATTGTAGCGCCTGTAAAAAGCCTTGAGGTCAAGGGAGGAGACGATCTCCATTATGAACCAGACGAAATGATTTTCCGGCAGCCAGTCTCTCATGTCCGGTGGTAAAAGATACATCTGATCTCGATCGCAGCGTTTGAAATTATAGGCCACAATAATCCACCTCGGCAGTCTTTGCAGTGCTTTGAGTCATGTCCTATTTTAACGCATTTTTGCCTGTGGATAACTTTTTTCAGTGGGGTTTATGCAACAGGCTCCCAACGTTTTTAATTGATACTTCAGTTTCGCCAACGATGATCGTTTCCCAAGCGCTCCCGCTTAGTTTTGGACGAGGCAGGCGATCTTCTTGTTCGCGGCGGAGCGGTAGAAGAAAAGTCCATCGCATTTCAGCTCTTCGTCCTCAAAAACGCAGCCGTCCAGAACAATCGCCTTCGCGTCCTCGCCCGAGCGGAGTGAGAGTCGGACTTTTTTGCCATTTTCGGAAAACGTCAGTCTATCTTCGCAGAGGTTGCACGGCTTCGCTCTGCGGAGACAAACACAGCGTTCGAAAGGACACGAATTCATCGTCATCAAGACTCCCACTCCAGATCGCGCATCTTGTCATAGACGGCGTTGATGGCGTTCAGTTTATAGAAGCCTGCCTGAATAGTTCGGAAAATGGAAATATATGGGCAATGGTATAATACAAAAAGAATGGAGGAACGGTTATGGGTAGAATTGTTACAC
>JAAZCN010000166.1 GCA_012513245.1 Synergistaceae bacterium
CGCCGGAGGTCGCGGGTTCAAGTCCCGTCAGCTCCGCCACTTTTTTAACGCCACTGAGATGGCGGGATAGCTCAGTCGGTAGAGCAACGGACTGAAAATCCGTGTGTCCCCAGTTCAATTCTGGGTCCCGCCACCAGTAACTCATAAAACCACATTGCGGAAGTAGCTCAGTGGTAGAGCACAACCTTGCCAAGGTTGGGGTCGCGGGTCCGAATCCCGTCTTCCGCTCCAGAAGAATTACACGGTTTGCAGCGTTTAGCTGTGGGCCGTTTTTTGTTTTGCTCGGATGCAGGTTTTTTGTGATGAGGCACAGCTCCCGTGTGAAGCGCAACATGAAACGTGTTGCGTGAAGCTGCGGCAAAAGCATGCCGCGTGAAGCCGTGGTGAAGCAGTTGTTAAGGGCAGCGGCGGGGGCATGCCGCGGAGAGCGGAGAATTTGGACTTAAGATCAAGAATTAAAAATTCGTCTCCCCGGTATGCCGTCGATCAGAAGGACACCGTTTACCGTAAGGTAAACATATAAAATAACTACAGTGTCCGCGCTATTTCGAGTGCGCTTCGAGATCCGGGGTCCAGGTCCACGCCCCCTCCGTCGTTCCCGAATGTTTCAATCGGGAATCCAGCGGCTTATGTTTAACTATAAACCTAGTCACAGACTAAGTTCTAAGCCACTGGACCTCCGTTAAGTAGCGTCCGGAGGAGACGAGTTTTTAAGATTCTTGATTTAAAGGCATAAAGATTGACTTCTCCGCCAGACGCCCTTACTGGCAAATTCTCCGTGACATGTTTTTCGTCGCAATTTCTCGCCAGATGACCCACCTGGCAATTCTCCGCGGCATTCCCCATGCCGCAACTCCTTCTGAAACATCAGTTGTTATCAGTATTATTGCTTACTTTGTGCTAAAATTATTACTGTCCGAACCATTTATTTAACAGGTAAACGTATGCCATTGTACTGACTTATGAGAGCAAATATCCCAATCGTTTTTATTACTGACTTTTTGTTAGGGAGCTTTTTATATGACAGGCACAAATAATGTCTTTATCCGTAAGATTTTCTCCTTTTATCTCTTTCTCTCATCCAGGGCAAGATACGTCCTAGCTCTTGACATATTTGTGCTCTGTCTTTCTGCTTACCTTGCTTATTCTCTAAGACTTACCTTCCTTATTGAACAGGGATATAGACAAGAAATGCTCATTACTGCGCTGGCTTTTTCCTCCTGCGTCGCTGTCTCCCTTCTTGCAGGTGGTACATATAAAATAGTCTGGACGCGAGCCAGTATTGAAGAATACACATCTTTGCTTAAATGGTATGTTGTCGGATCAGCCCTCTTTCTTGTTTTGCTCTATTTTGGACACATAACGAGGATTCCTTTGTCTTCTCTTGTGCTCATGCTCCTTCTTGGAATAAGCTTTATGACAGCGACAAGGGCACTTTGGAAACTCATCTTTGTATCCAGAAGGACAGAATGCCTAGACTCAAAACGTACTCTCATCATTGGAGCAGGAGAAGCGGGAACCCTAATCGCTCGTGATATAACAAGAAACCCATGCGAAATAGAACCCATATGATTTATCGACGACAACCCGGATCTTAAAGGAATGAAAGTTGCCTCATTAGAAGTTCTTGGAACAACAGCTGACCTAAGCAGTATAGTTGTCTCTCAAAAAATTGAACTTGTCCTCATCGTTATGCCCTCAGCCCATGGAGACGTAATAAAGAAATTAATAAAAGCCCTAGACGGACTCAAGGTAGATGTAAGAATACTCCCAAGCATGATAGACATTGCAGGCGGAAATATAGGTATTTCCAGACTTAGATCAGTTCAGCTGGAAGACCTGCTCAGACGAGAACCTGTAAAGCTCGACAACACCGGCATAGAAAACATCCTTAAAGGCAAAAGAGTACTAGTTACAGGTGCAGGAGGATCCATAGGATC
>JAAZCN010000167.1 GCA_012513245.1 Synergistaceae bacterium
ATAATGCACTATAACAACTAGTTTAGGTTTCGATTTAGTAATTGGTATATTTTCACGCCGGGGGTATTGGAAAAAAATTTTCCAAGACCCCTTGCATTGCTGAAAAGTATCGGGTAAAATTCTAAAGCTTGGCATAAAAGCTTTACTTTTGTACCATTTAAGGTAACTTTAGCGGGCGCCCATTCCTAATTTCCCAGACGATGTATTTACGGATAGATATAAAAGTGTTTTGCGAAGGCACAGCAGTTAGTTTTTTTGTCTCAAATGAGATTTGAAAGCTTGCGGTACTGACGAACTATGACAATTTTATATCGAACCTCGGAAGGAGGTTGAGTTAAACAAATTAGCTGCCGATAGTCGCGCGGTTCTTTCGATCAACGGAGAAACTTTGAAGCTTGCGAAAGGTGGTTACGTGCATATGACAGAAGTATTGTCGGAAGTCTCAGGAAGAAATCTTCTTAGCTTTGCCGTAAAAAGGGCAGGATTTACGAAGGGTGATGTCTACAGGATCGTCCAGCAAGAGAGGATGAAGTACCAAGTAAACGGGGATTTTATTTATGAGGGTGCTGCAAAGGGTAACGATCGTACTCATTTTATGTTCAGAAGCCTCAAGGGAGGCTGGCTTATTTCTTTTACCGAGACAGACCTTATTACAGGAGAAACGTCCTTTAGGAAACTCCGTCACGCATACCGCAAGGCTGCCTGACATATCTTTAGAATAGAGACATTCCATGAGCAAGGGCAAATTTTTTGTTCTTATGACTGCGAGCATTCTTTACTTGATTTGGGTGGATATGCTGAGAGCCCTGCAGATGAGATGAATCCTGCCGGGGCAGAAAAACAGCTTTATTGCTATAAAAATATAAATGAAAGACGAGGGGATCAGAATGGCAGGTTTCAACAAAGTTTATTATGTTGGCGGACTTGGAGGTTTTATGGGTGCGGACGGGATCAATCCGATATGTTTTGAGATCTGGGTCGGTGACGCAGACAGGCAATGGCTTGAGGTACATTATGTCAAAGAAGGGATCAAACCCCTTGGAAAGATGAAATCGTTCATCCCTAACGGGCCGGATCACCCTGACAGTTTGTTGGATGCATGTGTAGCATTTTTTCCTGAGCACTTTGGATCATGCCCCACTCTTGCAAAGGTCAGGGACGAAATCAAGGACACGAAATGGATCGACTTTTCAGAGAACATTGACGTTCCCCCCTCCTGGAGCAAACTTCGGGAAGAGGCCCGTCCGCTTTTCAAAAAGCTGCACATTTTCAAAGCGGACCTGAAAGAGATGAGGCTCTAAACCGAAACAGCCGGCTGCCCAAAAGCAGCCGGTTGTTATTAGGTCATAGGCTAGGGTATAAACTGTACATTGAACAGGCAACCTTGATTGAAGTAATTAAAGAGTAACTCTTTGCAAGCTTATCCTACAATTAAAAAGGAGGAGTTAACATGACAGTTGATGAAGTTATGGTGCGGTGAGCAGATGATTATGTGGCGCAGTATGGGTGTGAAGTAGAGTTTTCTACCTCTAAAATCAAGACTGAAGTAATGAACAGGGGAAAGAAAGAAGGCAAAAACATATCTAGAGGCAGCATCATGCCTTCAGACCATTGTTACAACAGGGCAAACGATGACCCAGTATCATTTAAGAGTAATACGCCTTTGTTTATTTATATTAAAAGTGATTGTTATCAATGTGTAGGCAGTAAGTACAATTACGATGGACTCATATTTTGCGATCCCAACGATGTCAATCAGGAACTTGTCTGGGGATACTTTGACAACAAAACCCGCAAAAAAGTCCATTCTCCTGGAAGCATCTTAGGAAACAGCAATCCAGACAGATGAAAGATTTGCTAGGGGAGAAGACTTATATAGCTGACATGCAAGTCGGTTACAACAGAATACGATATCACCAATGTCTGTAGTTTCCTGAAGTTTTTGCTATCGCAAAATTTGCGATAAATATTATAAGGGGGAATTTCTATGGCAGATATGGCTTTTTGGGGTTCTAATGATAGGGGAATTTGGCTCAATAAACTAGATAAATATTGGGATTATGTGAAACCGGCGAATCTTGCACTGGAAATTGAAATGGAACATCTGGATGAAAGTCAGGTCAGAAAAATGCCAGTTCAAAAGTTCTATAATTTTCTTTACGAAAAATATTTTGTGTGGAAATATACAGCACCGAATAGATTGGCTACAACACGGAGATATTTGGAGAAACATGATACTGAACAAGGAATGAAGTCCCTTCAACGGATCCAAAATGAATTATTTAGCTTTGACAAACGTAATATTGAAAAAGGACTTGAAATTGCAAGCGGAATCAATGGACTTGGTATCCCCGGCGCGTCAGGG
>JAAZCN010000168.1 GCA_012513245.1 Synergistaceae bacterium
AAAAAATAAGCAACTTATGCATGGCGAAGGGGCTATATCTTCGCCATGTTTGCTATTTTGTGCTATTCTACAACAGTATAAGATAGAAAATGGGAGGAAAATAAAAATGAAAGAAATATTTGAGTTGGAACTACACGGTAAAACTATGTCATTTGAAACAGGACGCTTTGCCAAGCAGGCGAATGCCTCAGTTTTTGCTAAGCACGGCAAAACAGCAGTGCTTGTTACTGCTGTGCTTGCAGAGAAAGCAAGGCAGGGGATGGACTTTTTCCCGCTCCTGGTAGATTACGAAGAACGTTTTTACTCGGCGGGCAAGGTCCCCGGAGGGTTTATTAAAAGAGAGGGTCGCCCTTCAGAGACAGCGGTCCTAAGCGGTAGGATGATAGACCGTTCTATCCGTTCGCTTTTCCAGGAATGGATGAGGAACGACGTCCACGTTGTAACCACTGTCATGTCAGTCGACCAGGCTAATCCTGCAAACATACTTGCAATTAACGGAGCCTCGCTGGCTCTTTCAATGTCCGATATACCCTGGGATGGTCCCATCGGAGCTGTACGTATTGGATGCATAGACGGAGAGCTTGTAGTAAACCCCGATGAGACAGATATGCCGCAGAGCACAATGGATCTGGTAGTGGCGGGTCACAGGGGTGGAGTGACAATGGTCGAGGCAGGAACACAGGAAGTTTCAGAAGAACTGCTTGTTGATGCCCTCGAACTTGCAAACGAAGTTATTCGCAAGATAGTGGACTTTATAGATGGAGTCTGCGCAAAGGTAGGAAAGCCCAAGACAGAGCTTCCAGCACCTGAAGTGATCACAGAAATCGATGAATGGATGGAAAAAGAACTATACGAAGACATATACGCAGCTGTGCAGATCCAACAGAAACAGCCGCGGGGCTCTGCAATAGGCGAGGCACAGAAGAGGGCCGGAGAATATTTTGCAGAGTCTTACCCTAATTCAGCCAACTATATAGCAGCTAAAATGGATGAAATAGTAAAAAAATGCGTAAGAAAACTTTTGATTGATGACAAACGCAGATCTGACGGCAGGGCTATGGACGAACTCAGGAAAATCACCTGTGAAATCGATATACTTCCAATGACTCACGGATCAGCACTCTTCACACGCGGAGAGACTCAGTCACTGGGAGTAACGACGCTGGGCATGGTGGGAACTGATGACCAGGTTCTCGACGGGCTCAAAATAGACGAACCATCAAAGAGCTTTATACTCCATTACAACTTCCCGCCGTACTCGGTCGGAGAGGTAAAACCCATGCGCGGTCCGGGACGTCGTGAGATCGGCCACGGAGCGCTTGCAGAGAAAGCCCTTCGTCCGGTCTTCCCAAGCGAAACCGAATTCCCTTATGTTGTGCGCCAGGTATCAGACATACTTGAGTCAAACGGCTCAAGCTCCATGGCGAGCGTCTGCAGCGGAAGCCTTTCGATGATGGCGGCAGGTGTGCCTATAAAGAAGGCTGTTGCCGGTATTGCTATGGGACTGATCGCGGACAACGGCAAATTTGGCATACTGACTGACATTCAAGGTCTCGAGGACCACTACGGAGACATGGACTTTAAAGTCGCCGGAACTAGAGACGGAGTCACCGCGCTGCAGATGGACAATAAGGCGGGCGGCATTACGAGGGATATCCTGACTCAGGCGCTCGAACAGGCGAAAAAAGGACGGATGCAGTTACTCGACATAATGGATGCTACGATATCTGCTCCCCGTGTGGATCTCTCACCGACAGCACCCAAGATAATCACTATAAACGTTGACCCTGAAAAGATCCGCGAAATAATAGGCCCCGGCGGCAAGATGATCCGCTCTATAGTCCAGCGTACGGGAGCCAAGATAGACGTAGATGACAGCGGCCGCGTATATGTTGCAGCAGTCAGCGATGATTCTGCACAGGCTGCGGTAAAGATAATCAACGATCTTGTTCGCGAAGTAAAAGCCGGTGAGACGTTTGTAGGAACAGCGACAAGGATGATGAGTTTCGGAGTATTTGTCGAAGTGCTTCCCGGTAAAGAAGGTCTCCTGCACGTCAGCGAGATCAGTAATCACCACGTTCCCAGACTTGAGGACGCTATAAATACCGGGGACAAAGTCCTTGTCACAGTCAAGGAAATAGACGACATGCACAGGGTCAATCTGAGCCGCAAGCGCATACTGGATCAGCTTGACGAACTTGCGAAAGATCCCGCCTTCACCGAACAGGCAGCCATAGAAAAAGAACGCGAAGAGCGTTTCTCGCATTTCCCAAAGAGCGAGGGAGGTCCCAGGCGTGACAGCGGCCCAAGACGTGATGACGGTGGAAGACCACCCCGCAGGGACTACGGTTCAGACAGGGGCGACAGAAATTCTGATAGCCGTCCGCCCAAACGCTTTGAAAGAGAACAAAAAAAGTAGGAAACAAAAATGTCAAAGATGAAAGTCAAAATAAAGGCAGATGCCGGGATATCCCTTCCCAGCTACGCTACTCCCGGATCTTCAGGGCTGGATCTGCGTGCTGCCCAACCGGCGGTCATCCCCTCCGGTGAACGGGGTTGTGTGGGAACGGGCCTCTATCTTGAAATGCCTCTGGGCTGTGAAGCTCAGGTAAGACCCAGGAGCGGGCTCGCGCTTAAACATGGCATCACCGTGCTCAATACGCCGGGAACCATCGATTCAGACTACCGCGGAGAGATAAAAGTCATACTTATCAACCACGGTAAGCAAGATTTCAGTATCGAACCCGGGGACAGAATAGCCCAGATAGTTTTTGCAGAGGTAACGCAGGTGGATCTCGAGAAGGCTGAGGAACTGGATAAGACAGAACGTTCCTCGGGCGGTTTCGGAAGCACAGGCAGTAAATAAATAAACTGCAGGAATTTGCCTTGAGGCAAATTAGGAGGCGATACTAATGGCACGTTTTTCAACACCTGAAGGCAAAGTTTATGAAGCTGACAGCGCGTCACTGCGTCAGCTTCTTGAAAAATGGCACCTTAAAAAAGTTATCGGAGCAAAAGTTGACGGAAAGATAGTTGACTGTGACAAAGTATTTACTGAAGACACTGAGTTCATTCCTCTCTTCCCTGATTCAGATGAGGGGCTTGACATTCTGCGTCACTCGACAGCTCACCTCTTGGCCCATGCGGTCCTTAGGCTCTATCCGGAGGCTAAATTTGGCATAGGTCCCTCTATAAAGGACGGTTTCTACTACGATATCAGGTTTCCAAAACCTATCTCGGACGAGGATCTTCCAAAGATAGAATCCGAAATGAGGAAGATAGCGCAGGAAAAAGCCCCCCTCTTGAGAGAGGAACATACAAAAGAGCAGGCCAAAGAGCTCTTCACGAAGCTTGGTGAAGATCTTAAGGTGGAGATGATCGACAGCCTGGAAGGCGAGATCCTTTCGACCTACCGCGAGGGCGATTTTATCGACTTTTGCCGCGGTCCTCACGTTCCCCATACAGGATGCTGTAAATTCTTCAGGCTTCTCTCTCTTGCCGGTGCTTACTGGCATGGCGATGAGAAGAACGAAATGCTGACACGTATATATGGGACAGCCTTCGGATCTGAGGAAGAGCTCAAGGAATATCTCCGTCGCATGGAAGAGGCGAAAGCAAGGGATCACAGGAAACTTGGGAAAGAGCTAGACCTCTTCAGCGTTCATGCTGAGGGCCCCGGATTCCCCTTCTTTCACCCTAAGGGCATGGTAATAATGAACAACCTTACCGCCTTCTGGAGAAAAGAACATACAAAGCGTGGATATGTTGAGATAAAGACTCCGATGATCCTCGATAGGTCTCTATGGCTTCGCTCAGGACACTGGGATCACTATAAGGAAAACATGTATTTTACAGAGATAGATGAAGCGCCGTTTGCAATAAAACCGATGAACTGTCCCGGTGGAATCTTAGTTTATAACAATGCTATCCACAGCTACCGTGAACTCCCTCTCCGTATGGCTGAATTAGGTTTTGTCCACCGCCATGAACGTTCAGGAGCGTTGCACGGGCTAATGCGTGTACGTGCCTTTACTCAGGACGATGCTCATATCTACTGCACACCTGAACAGATCAAAGACGAAATAAAGTCGATAATGGAGCTAAATCATTATATCTATCATGATGTTTTTGGTTTTAAATATTACGTTGAGCTTTCCACCAGGCCGGAAGATTCAATGGGAGATCCAAAACTCTGGGACCTCGCTGAGCAGAGACTCAAAGAGGCTCTGGAAGAAACGGGGACCGAATACAGGCTTAATCCCGGAGACGGTGCATTCTACGGTCCCAAGATCGATTTCCATCTGGAGGACTGCATAGGCCGCACATGGCAGTGCGGTACGATACAGCTTGACTTCCAGATGCCGGAGAAGTTCGACATGACCTACATAGGAAACGATGGAGCCGAACACCGCCCTGTAATGCTTCATAGAACAGTGCTTGGAAGCCTTGAAAGGTTTATGGGGATACTCATAGAAAACTATGCGGGCGCATTCCCATATTGGCTTGCACCTGTCCAGGTAAAATTGCTCCGGGTCAGTGCTGATTTTGCCGGATACACCGAAGAGCTTGCCAAGAAATTAACAAATGCAGGAGTACGGGCAGAAGTTGATTCCCGTGATGAAAAACTGGGCAAAAAAATTCGCGATGCCCAGATGCAAAAGATCCCTTACATGCTTGTTATAGGAGCCAGGGAAGTTGAAGAACGTACAGTTGCTGTTCGTGACAGAGTTAAGGGAGATTTAGGTTCTATGTCTCTGGAAGGATTTATTGAGCATTTGAAGAGTGAGTTTAACCCACTTTAGAAATTTATGTTTTTAAAGATAACAAGGTAGTCTCACGTTGTGAGACTACCTTGCGTAAAGAGGTAAGGTGTGCTAACATACACGAGTTGATTTATATCAACGGGTTTACAAGCAGAGGATGCGCCTCTCGCCTGCCGACGTTGCAAGTTGTCAGGTCTATCC
>JAAZCN010000169.1 GCA_012513245.1 Synergistaceae bacterium
CACAGATCCTTCACCTGCAGGGATCGGGAATCCCATCCAGCCAAGGATCACACATACACCGGCGGTCTTTAGCGCTACTGTTTTTCCGCCTGTATTGGGTCCTGTTATGACAAGTATCCTGTATTTATCTCCGCACCCGATATCGATGGGCACGGCTTTTTCGAAAAGCAGTGGGTGCCTGGCCTTTTTGAAGCTGAAGATCGTTTTCGGAGAGAGCTCCGGCATCGTCCACCTTTCAATGCGCATCTTTTCAGAGAGCGCATAGAGGAGGTCGATAGTACCTATTACCCTTTCAGCATCCATTATCTTTTTTGTTTTTTTCTGGATCCGTACTGTGAGTTCGCGCAGTATCCTCTGTTCTTCATAGATCTCAGAGTTCCTGCATGAGGTGGATTCGTTGTTGAGCCTTACCATGGAGTTAGGCTCCATGTAAACGCTGTTGCCGGAGACCGATCGGTCTACGACTGTACCCGGGAAGATACTAAGGGCATCCGGCCTGACAAGGAAGGTGTATCTTCCGTTCCTCAAAGTCATGACCCTCTCCTGGAGCATACCCGAAATAGACGGGTCGTTTATAAGAGCATGTCCCTTCCTGCGGATGGTCTCCCTGATTTCCTTGATCTTTTCCCTCAGGCTTTTCAGTTTTTCGGATGCAGAATCGTAAAGCCTGCCGTCATCGTCAATGACAGAAAGCTTTTCTATCTCATCGGTGAAGTCCCTTATATCCTTAGTGATCAATGTAAAAATTGGGTATTTATCTTTTTCTGAGTTGAGGATCTCTTTGATCTTCATGGAGAGTTTTATGAGGTGACGTATCTTTAACAGTTCTTCGCCGGTAAGCAGACCTGTCTCGTCAGCTTCCGCGAGCATAGGGGTCACGGAGGCCAGGCCATTCTGCCATGGAAGCTCGCCTTTTGTCTCCCTGTAGTCTTCTATTGACGAGAAGATCTCGTGCCTTGCCTTTAGTTCTTCAAAATTTTGTGCAGGCACTGCCGCAAGGGCTGTGGCCTCACCTATTTCACTTCTGCAGTATTTTGATATAAGCCGGATTATTTTCTTTATCTCGAGGCTGTTGTATGAAGATCTTTCCGCTAGCATTAAGCTTAACCTTGTTCCCGAATACTTGTACCTTTTAAAGTCCTGTCACTGTTTGGCATATAGCCCTCCGGACCAGACTCACCCGTTCGATATGGTCTGAGGATCTGTTCCAGCGTTCCTTCGGGCAAAGTCTCAGCGTTCGGCAAAAGGTTGAAATCGATCAGTATCAGCTTCACCTCGGGCCACTGTCTTCCGGCATAGCGGATTATATCGCTTTTGGTCATCCAGGTCGGTTCGACTACAGGGGCAAGGAGAAGGCCTCCTATGAGAACAACATAAACTGCTACGAATGTTTTGAGCAGACCTGAAAAGATCCCGAGCAGCCTGTCGATGCCGCTCAGGCTTATCGCAGAGAGAAAACCCTTCATAATTTTACGGATAGCCGCAACGATTATTGATATGACGAGCCAGACAAGGATAATGGCTACGAGCTGCGAGACTGATTCTTTAATTCCTGTAAAGGCACTTATCACATCGCCAAATTTTCCTGAGAATTTAAATGAGACGTAGATGGAGCAGAAAAACCCGACAAGGGTAATTACCTCCCCCACAAAACCGCGAAAGCAGCCCCGGATAACAAAATAACATCCAAGAAGTATAAAAAAAATGTCGATCAGGTGCCAACCGACAAGGTTCAATTATCAGACCCGCTCTCTTTCAGCGTCTCTGCAACAGAATCGATCCTGCTTTTTATGTCATCAAGCTCGTGGGAGAAGGACATCAGTGCAAGGAACAATCTTTCCTCCTGTGAAAGAGTGGGAGGAAAGGAACTTACCAATTCCTGTATCGCAGAGACAATACGGACGAAGCGTTCCTCGCCAAGCGCTGTAGTAAGAGTGTATCTCTGCCTGCCTACAAGGAAAGAATATTTTCCTTCACCCAGGTTTCGGATCTCTGGCGCTTCGTCCATTGCAAGAACTCCTTTTATCTCAATTTGGCGCTATTGTGTAGCGTTTTTTTCCGCTGCCAAGGAAGAGACCCTGCCAAGAAGCCCTTCCAGCTTATGTTCTATCTCGTTTTTCTCTGTGTCGTGGGCCACGGACTTCTTCTGCAGGTCCTCCTGGAGCTGAAGTATCTCCAGATCTCTGTCTTCTATAACACATTTGAGCTCGCCGGCCTCTTTTTTAAGTTTTTCGTTTTCATTTTTCATCTCTTCTATGCTTATTTCAAGGCCGTTTATCGCGGCTTCAAGCTTTTCAAACTGCTCTATCATGTCAGCAC
>JAAZCN010000024.1 GCA_012513245.1 Synergistaceae bacterium
CCCTGCGTCAGAGACAAGGGCCCCCTGCCCGCATACAATGACGGGCCGTTTTGCGGCAGCAAGCAATGCGATGGCCCTGTCTATCTCCCTGAGATCAGCGACAGGACGCTGATATGGCCATCTTGCCATGCAGGGGTCAGGATAGAGGTCATTTACTTCGGCCTCTTCTTCGTAGACGTCCATCGGGATCCTCATGTGCACAGCTCCGGGCCTTCCGCTTACAGCGATCCTGAAAGCTCTTCTTATCAAAAATGGCAGGTCCTCTGCCTTTGTTGCAAGTATGCTCTCTTTTGTTATTGCGCTGTAAAGTCTGTTCTGATCAAATCCTGAGAGGGTGTTTCTTTTATCGCTGTTGAAAGGTACGTCGGAAGTAAAACATATCGTTGGAATTGACCCTGTAAATGATTCGATCACCCCCGGAACAGGATGCCCGCCACCCGGACTTGGAGCTTCACTTATTCCCACCTTGCCCGTTACTTTCGCGTAGGCCTCCGCCATGAATGCTGCTGACCGTTCATCATGGGTCATTACGTGGGTAATATCCGGCCATTTGAGCCATTCTCTGTAAAGTCCAAGTGTCGTCTCTCCCGGGAGACCAAAAACATGCTTTATCTCGTGGAGTCTTAGCATTTCAAGAAATATCCTGGCTCCTGTCATTTTCATAATAATATCTTCCTTCCCATTTTTAAAAGGGAAGGAAATGTCTTTGCATTCCTTCCCTCATTATTCGACTCTTATTTCCCGAAAGAGTCAGACCGTATTTTTTGGGAAACTACCAGTTTTTGGCCCGGATCTCGAAGTGTGCCTGCTTGTGATCGCAGACCGGGCATTTCTGGGGAGCCTCTGTGCATTCGTATATCGCTCCGCAATTGCGGCATTTCCAGAAGACTTTTCCGTCCCTAAGGAAGACGTGTCCCTCCTCGAGGTTCTTCGCGAAATCTTTATAACGTTTTTCATGTTCCATCTCGACTTGGGCGATATTACTGAACATCTCGGCAAGTTTAGTGAAGCCCTCTTCTTCCGCTTCCTTTGCCATCCTCGGGTACATGTCGGTCCATTCGTAGTTTTCGCCTTCAGCGGCGGCTTTGAGATTTTCCGCAGTGCGGCCTATGCCCGAGAGGGCCTTGAAGTGGAGCTTTGCATGCTCCTTCTCATTGTCTGCGGTTTCGAGGAAGATCGCAGCTATCTGTTCATAGCCCTCTTTTTTCGCAGCAGATGCGAAGTAAGTGTACTTGTTGCGCGCCATTGATTCACCGGCAAAAGCTTCCCACAGGTTCTTTTCCGTCTTGCTTCCTTTAAGCTCCATTTGTGATGCCTCCATACCCTATAATTTTTACTGCCATTCATATTTTATAACTATTACATTTAATGTCAAAATATGTAAGTTGTTTTACCTGATATTCACTTGAAAGGTTAAACTTATAAATGTATACTCTTGAAACCGTTCAAGAAATTATCCAATTTAAAGGCAAAAAATCTGATTTTTATAGAAACCGCTGATGTTTTTCTTTGTTTTAATATAAACCAGGGAGGGAACAATATGGACAGGATCCATTCGCCTGAGTCTGAGGTGACAATTTCTTTTTGCGCCGCAGCAGGACTGGGCCTTCAGACAGCTGAAGACCTGACGAGGCAGATGCTCTCACAAGCCGGCTATTATGTATTTTCCACAAGAGAATACATGTCAAGGGTAAGAGGGGGCAATAATTCTACACAGATAAGAGTCTCGACTAAACCCGTAAGGGCTTATGTAGACCGTATTGACTGGCTTTTCGCGCTTTCTCAGGAACTGCATCCCAACATAACAGAAAATATTACAGAAGATACGAAGATATTAGGTGACGCATCAGCCATGGAGAAGGAAATTTCCTCGCTTGGCAGAAAGATGATAGACCTTGATCTTGCTAAAAGAGCATCTGATCTGGGCAGCCCGAAATTTTCTTCAATGATCGTTGCCGGGTTTATCGCAGGTATATTTATGCTGGAAGAGGATACCGCAGATGAACTGATCGAAAAGCGTTTCAGTGACGCAGTGCTCTCAGACAAAAATAAATTGGCATTCAGGGCAGGCCGTCAGCTTGGAAAGGACCATGTGGGAGGCGAGGCTGTCCTAACGGTTCCGGACAAGCCGGCGATGGACGAAATATTCCTTGTCGGCAACAGCGCTGTAGCGCTTGGAGCGGCTTCTGCCGGATGCAACTATATAACAGCATATCCGATGTCTCCCGGGACAGGTGTTTTTTCGTACTTTGCGAAAAACGCAAAACTCTTTGGCAGCGTAGTAGAACAGGTAGAGGATGAGATATCCGCGATAAATATGGTCGTGGGCGCCGCCTACGCAGGAGCAAGAGCAATGACCACAACTTCAGGCGGCGGATTTGTCCTTATGTGCGAAGGGATCAGCCTCGCAGGGATAACCGAGACGCCGGTGGTGGTACACCTTGCTCAGAGACCGGGCCCTGCCACAGGACTTGCTACAAGGACAGAGCAGGCTGACCTTGAACTTGCACTTTATGCGGGACATGGTGAATTTCCAAAAGCACTTTACGCACCTGTGAACGTTGAGAGTGCTTTTAGAATGGCAGGCAAGGCATTTAATACAGCACATAAATATCAGGTGCAGTCGATCATACTGACTGACCAATACCTCCTTGACAGCGGATACGATGTTATAAGGCCCGATCCGTCATCGATACCTGCCCCCCTCCATCCGGTCAAAACGGAGAGCGGCTACAAAAGATACGCATTTCCGGCTGAAGGAGAATATGTCTCCCCCTTCGGAGTCCCGGGATTTGGTGAGGGATTTGTCTCCTTAGACAGCCATGAGCACACCGAGGACGCCCATATAACCGAGGACAGGCTACTTAGGAAGGGTATGGTGGAAAAGAGACTTAAAAAACTTGAGGCATTGACGAAAGAAGCCATCCCGCCTCTTGTTCTTGGGCCAAAGAAGTACGATACAGCGGTCATCTGCTGGGGATCAGTTTTCGAACCTTTAAAGGAAGCGATGGAGATACTTGACTCTAAAAACGCGGTACTCGTTGCTTGCGAGCAGGTATATCCGCTTTCGGAGGAATTTAGGAAGATCATCTCATCGCCCTGCAGGAAGATATTTGTTGAGGGAAACGCTACAGCACAGTTCTCAAGGGTGGTACGTTCCCTCACCGGAATAGGCGCGGATGAAACGATACTAAAATACAATGGGTTCCAGTTCACCGTTGAAGAGCTGGTCAGGGAACTGGGCGAGCTCTTGAGCGAAAGACCATAGGGAAAGGGGACTGCTGACAATGATCAAGACAGCATTCGATTACACAGGCGAGATATCATGGTGCCCGGGATGCGGGGATTTTAAAATACTTGAGTCCCTGAAGATGGCGCTCAGCGAGCTGGGGCTTGACCCGAAGGAGGTTGTTGTAGCCTCCGGCATAGGACAGGCTGCCAAGATGCCCCATTATCTGAAATGCCACTGCGTCAACGGCCTTCACGGCAGATCACTCCCTATGGCGGCAGGCATAAAGGCTTCCAACAGAAGCCTTACTGTCATAGCTGTGGGAGGCGACGGTGACATGTACGGAGAGGGCGGGAACCACTTCATGCATGCCATAAGGAGAAACCCTGACATCACCAATATAGTTTGCAACAACATGATATATGGACTTACAAAGGGACAGGGATCACCGACAACTGCTATTGGGATGAAGACTTCGACCCAGCCTTTCGGTGTTACAAGCAAACCGCTCAACCCGTTACTGCTGGCGCTGTCATGCGGTGCGACTTTTGTCGCCCGTGCCTCGGCCGCAGATGTGGAGAGGACAAAAGATATCATAATGAAGGCGATAAGACACAAGGGCTATGCGCTGGTGGACATATTCCAGCCCTGTGTATCGTTCAATAAGGTCAATACATGGCAGTGGCTGACAAAAAGCACTAAATGGCTCGATGGAGAGAGGGACGCCTCAGACAAGCTTGAGGCGATGAAGCTCTCAATGGAGACAAATCCCTATCCGCTTGGCATAATTTATAGAAGTGAACCGGAAAAGACCTTTGAAGAAAATCAGGCTCCCTATGAGACGAATGACGATACCCCGCTCTATGCCAGGGCACCTGCTCTTGAAAACATAAGGAAGCTTCTTGTCTGAACTCAGGTATGAAAGCAGCAAATAAACACAGGCCGGGCTATAGCAGCCCGGCCTGGTTTCACTATTTTTTTACCTTATTATTGAACTGTAAAGGCTCCCTGAACGACCACGACTCCCACCCTGATGAATCTATCCATTCTTATTTTCCGCGTTCCGCCATCAGGACGGCGATCTCATTTTCGTTGATGCCGACCATTGCCTCGCCAAGATCCTCTGAGACCTCTGCAAGGACTTTAGGATCCATGTAGTTTGTGACTGCTTTGACAATTGCGACCGCACGCTTCTTTGGGTCGCCTGATTTAAATATCCCGCTTCCGACGAAGACTCCCTCAGCGCCGAGCTGCATCATAAGCGATGCATCTGCGGGAGTCGCCACTCCGCCCGCAGCAAAGTTAACAACAGGAAGTCTGCCCTCTTCATGTACCGAGAGGAGAAGTTCATAAGGCACCTGTAATTCCTTGGCGGCCTCAAAAATCTCATCTTTCCTCATCGATCTGACCCTTGATATCTCTGCGTTCATTGCTCTCAGGTGTCGTACAGCCTGAATCACATCACCCGTACCGGGTTCACCCTTTGTCCTTATCATGCACGCACCCTCGGCTATACGGCGGAGAGCTTCACCGAGATTTCTGGCTCCGCATACGAACGGCGCTTTGAACACAGTCTTGTCGATGTGGTAAATGTCGTCTGCGGGGCTTAGGACTTCGCTCTCGTCGATATAGTCGATTTCAATAGCTTCCAGTATCTGGGCTTCGACGAAGTGGCCGATACGGCATTTCGCCATGACAGGGATAGAGACGGCGGCCTGAATTTTCTTTATCATTTTTGGGTCGCTCATCCTCGATATTCCGCCTGCCTGTCTAATGTCGGCAGGGATCCTTTCAAGGGCCATAACAGCGCACGCTCCTGCCTCCTCGGCTATTCGGGCCTGCTCGGGCGAAGTTACGTCCATTATCACTCCGCCCTTAAACATCCTTGCAAGGTCTCTATTGAGTTTCACCTGTTCACTGATGATCATAATGATCATTCCTCCTTGTAGTTTGTCATAGATAGTATTATATTTATAAATGTTAATTGTCATTTCAACAATGGACAGATCGTTCTATTCTAAGCATGACAGATAGGAGGATGCAAAGTGATATATGACTTTATCGTTGTTGACCCTGATTCCGTTACTCCGCTATGGAGACAGATCTACCAGGGAATTGCTGAAGCGCTCGAAAAACGAATGATAGAGCCCTTAAGCAGGCTTCCTTCTATCCGCGATCTGTCGAAAGGTCTTGGGATGAGCCGTTCTCCTGTGGAAAACGCCTATGTACATCTACAAATGGATGGTTTTATTGAGAGCAGACCTAAAAGCGGTTATTTCGCACTGAAAAGGCCAAAGGAGATAAAAGACGCATCAGGTTTGAAGCCCGGCGGATCAAAATATCCCGTGATCTATGACCTGAGCAGCACCGGCATAGAATCAAAGACAGCCGACATCCCTGTGTGGAGAAAACATCTGCGTGCAGCTCTGAATATGCAGGATAAGATGATCTCAGCCGGAGACCCTCAGGGAGAGTACGAACTAAGGGATGCTCTTGTCAGATACTGCTTTGAGGCACGCAAAGTAAAAGCATCTGCAGACCGTATCGTAATAGCATCAGGTACACAGCAGCTTCTGACAGAGCTGTGCAGGATGATGGGTAAGATCGGGACTGTCTCAATAGAGCGTCCCGACTATGCACAGTGAGATCGTATCTTTAGTGATTTCGGCTGGAAGGTCAAACACCTTGGCATTGGCGGTGAATTGACGGGAGTGAGCTTAGGTGTAAATAGCAGAGAGATGCTTAACGGGGCATTACAGGGCCGATATCTTTTTTCCATGTATCTCCGGAAAAAAACAGACCAGCGGTCACAGCCCCCCTATTTAGTCTGGAATGAATATATCAGATGAGCTGTTCGTTCTTTGTAACCATGTCCACGTGTCTTTTTCTTAAGGCAGGGACAGCCTCTACTGTAATTACACCGGCAAGTATCATTGCTGAGGCTATAAATATTCGGAAGGTCATCGGCTCGTCGATAAATATGATTCCCGCAATAGAACCGAAAACGCCTGAAGTTGAGAGCAATATTGCCACGTGCGTGGCGTTGGTATATTTTTGCGCTACAGTCTGTATAACAAGAGTCAGTGCGAAACCAATAGTTCCTGTGTGGATGATGGCAAGCCATGCCTTAAGCGGGATGTTTGTCGGGAATGGTTCGAAGGTCACTGCAACTGAGACTGCGAGCAGCATTCCTCCGAATGCCTGCCAGCATGTCAGTGCGTATGGATCTACTCCCTTGACGTATTTCTGGACCAGGAGGATGTAGACAGTAACAAAAATACATGATCCGAAACTAAGCAGGTCGCCCAGATTGACTGTGAAGTTTCCGTCAAGCATAAGTCCGCACATTCCCATAGTGCAGAGGATAACGGAAAAAACAACATGCCAGCCGGGGAATGTTTTTGTGAGTATCCATACGGACAAGGGAACAAGAACAACAGACATGGATATTATGAAGGATTGATTGCCCGCTGTAGTGTATACGAGGCCTATTGCTCCGCACAAATAAGCGCAGATGAAAACCATCCCTAAAAGAGTGCTTTTTAGCCTGGTTTCCTTAGGGAGGAGAAATGCCTTTTTCCCAAAAAAAATCATTACTGTGACCCAGGCGATTGCAAAACGCAGCCCGCAGAACCACAGTGGGGTTATTCCATCGAGAGCGTCTCTTATTACTACGTTTGCAGTGCCCCATATAAGAGCTACGATCAGTATTCCCAGATCGCCAATCAGCATAAAAAACCGGTTCCTGTCCACGTAATGCCTCCTATCAAATACACACGGCACCTATTTTAACTCTTCATTCTAAAAAAAGCTAAAGGATAAAAGTCAGTTATGGAGGTTCACGACTTCCTTTTTAGCGAAAGTGTCCCCGTTTCGAAAGAACAGACCATTTCTCCTGAATCTATAAGAGGAGAGAGGAGAGCAGCAACGGTGCTATGTATCAAGACATACTGCGATATATTTATATCAAGACCATGTCTAGAAGCAAGCTTGCCGACTATTTCATCCCTTGTTGAAGGCTCTGAACATATTTCAAGTATCTCATCCCTAAGATCGGCAAGACATTTTCTGTTTGCGCGCACTGTCGGAGCTATGTCTTCGCAAATGTCGCCGTGTGATGGCACGAAAAAGTCTGCCTTGAATTTCTCGAGTTCCTCAAAGGTAGACATCGCGCTACAGTAATCGGCTGTGAAAGGTATACCGTATTTGTTCAGTATCCGTTCGGATACAATGGAATCTGCCGTAAAAAAGACGTTGTCAGGTGTTAAAACACCTATCTGTCCGTGTGCATGTCCGGGAATGGGTATTATCCTCAGGCCCAAGCCGTCGATCACACTGTCAGGTCCCAGTATCCGGGTCACATTAGAGGGTTCCGCCTGAAGAAATTTATTGGATATTGCCTTTGGAGCTTTTCCTGACCACAGTATCTCAGGCTCCATCTCCGGCATACATATGAAGGGAGCTTCCTTTGCAGAAGCTGCGATCCCGCATTCTGTTCTCTTTTGTATGAAGGCGTTGCCGCCGATATGGTCAGCGTGAAAATGGGTGTTTATTATCAGTTTTATTTTCCAGTTTTTTGCCTCAGCAAGTCTGAGTATCTTTCTTCCTGATGAAGAGTCGTTCCCACTGTCTATCAGGACAGCGTCATCGTTTATCACATAAGCTCCGATGTTGACGGGGCCGCATGCCGCCCATGTGTTTCCCTTTATATTGATAAATTCCATTATCCTTCACCTCATCTATAATTATAGAGTATCTATTATGACCCTATTGCTTAAAGAGGTCCTGATATGCTAAAAGGGCGGGTCATATGACCCGCCCTTTTAAGAAGGAATACCTTTTTACTAGACTACGTTTGGTTCTACTATAAGTTCTCCACGTTCGAACCTGCGATAATCCATTATCGTTGGGTCGACCGGCGGTGTATCGTTGTTTAAAAGAGCTGTCATGATCTGGCCTGCAACAGGTCCAAGCATGAATCCATGTCCCGAGAAGCCTGTAGCATGCCAGAATCCCTTGACATCAGTCTCACCTAGGATCGGCGCTGCGTCAGGAGTCATGTCGTAATGACCAGCCCATTGACGCACTACACGGATATTCTTTGCTCTTGGAAGCATTTTCATGACAACTTTTGCAATGTTATCCAAAGATTGCGCAAGTGATGTGTAACCAATTAGCCGTTCATGTGTGGGGCTTTCCCCTGCGATGATCGATCCATTGGGACGTTGCTGAATATAATAGTTCCCGCTGAAACTCATGAGCATTGGAGGGCATACGCCTGGTTCCACTGGTTCGGTTATTATAATTTCATGACGTTCCGCCCAGTTTGGTAGGATAATACCTGCCATCTTTGCTATGTCCTGTGCCCATGATCCTGCGCAGTTAATGACCTGTCCACACTCTATTGTGCCACGGTTAGTCTCTACTGCTGTAATTTTATCACCTTTAACTTTAAGGCCTGTAACATCTGTAAACTTACAAAACTTTGCACCATAACGTTTGGCAGCTTCCTGGAATGCAAAAGTCGTAAGGAAGGGGTCCGCGTGTCCGTCTCTCTGGTAAAAAGTGAAGCCAATCGCATCATCAACAGCTACCCCCGGGCATATCTCGTGGGCTCTTTTTACATCCGAGAATATTTCGGTATCGATACCCAGTGTGTGCTGAAGTTCTACGTTTTTCTTGAACTGCTCCCATTCCTTATCCTTATATGCGACAAGAAGGTAGCCTCCCTGATTAAGTCCGGTGGGGAGTCCAAGCTCTTCATCAAGTTGTTCAAACGTGTCAAGGCATGCCAGTGACATGCGGCAGTTGAGTTCAAGACCCCACTGTGCGCGTATACCGGCTCCGCAGCGGCCTGTTGAACCTGAGCAGACTGTGTTTTTCTCAAGAAGTACTACATTTTTTCTCCCTGACTTTGCAAGATAATAGGCAGTAGCTGTTCCGACTATTCCTCCGCCAATTATTACAATATCAGCTGTTTTCGGAAAATCCATTATACCTACCTCCTATTCATCCTCGGCAAGAAGACCGAGTTTAATGGGTTTCACCGGAGGCCTGATGGTTCCGGGATCAAGTTCTGAAATTGGTTTACCTGTGGCCTTTGAGAGCTCGCGGAGAATTATGTCGCGACAGCCTCGTCCCTGACAGGGGCCCATGCCTACACGGAGCTCCCTTTTGAGTTCATCAAAAGTGTCGTATCCGCGGGCGATCCATTCACGGATCTCGTCAATCTCTATCTCTTCACAACGACAGATAACATTCTTTTTCTCTGCCATGGTTAGCACACCACCTTGATGGCACGGATTTCTCCGACCAGTTTTTTAGGGATGATAACGCTTACGACCGTTGTTTGGTCTTTAAAAGGTTCTGCTACTGCGCTGACCTCTCCCTCTGATACTTCTTCTCCGACCCTGTTCAGGCATTTTACTTTCTGTCCCTTTGAGGGTTTTGGCTCAAGTTCGTACGGAAGTTTAATGATTGCTTCGTCCGCACTGTAGGTAAGATCTATGACGAAACACGCAAGTCCTGGGCATTTTGCTACACAGAGTCCGCAGCCCGTGCATTTCTCATAGTCTATTTCTGGAGTGTCGTTGATGTCCTTGAACGGCTTGACTGCTCCGGTAGGACAGCTTGTTGCACAGGGGTTGCAGGGGATGCGCTGAGGACACTCTATTACAACATATCCACCCTTTTTCTTCTCCCACGCTTCACGCGGGGGAAGGATGGCCCCGGGCCTGTTTTCTACAAGTACGCCACTGCAGAATAGTTTCTCTTTGTCATTGCTTGTGCAGCCCATCTTTATGCCTCCCATCCGTCAACAAGGACCTGACAGATCCCGCCGCGGATCTTTGCACCAACTTCGCCTGCGCGAAGGTGGTCAAGTCTTGTCCAGTATTCTTTGAATGATTTTTCTTTCACATTGAGTCCTAATGCCTTTGCCGCGCTGAATCCCGCGATGCGGCCTTCTACCATAGCCGCTGATGCTTCTTCTATGCCTGATGCGTCTCCTGCTACCCAGATGTCAGGGTTGCTGGTACGCATTGTGTTGTCTCTGAATGGGACGTGACCGCAGAGCTGCGGGCAGTACTGCATTTTTGCTCCGGCCTGCCAGAAGAGTTCTGTGGTCGGGGTGAGGCCTACTGCCATGCAGATAACGTCGCAGTCTATTTTTCTTGGCTCGCCGATAAGCTGGAATTTGTCGTCGAGTTCCTGGATCACTGCTCCGTTGATGACTTTGTCGCCTACGGCTTCCACTATGGTGTGTCTAAGAAGAATGGGAATGCCCAGTTTTCTGATTTTAGCCGCGTGTACCCAGTATCCGCCTATTTTAGGCATCGCTTCTACTACTGCTGCGATCTCAACTCCGGCCTGCCTGAGCTGGTAGCTGACTATGAGTCCAATGTTGCCTGCTCCTACCATGAGGACTTTCTTGCCGGGAATTACTCCGTATACGTTCATTAGGGTCTGTACTGCGCCTGCTCCGTATACTCCGGGAAGATCATTGTTTGGGAAGGGAATGAGCCTTTCCTGGGCTCCTGTCGAGATTACGGTCTTCTTTGCCTTGATCCTGTAGTATTCCTCTTCGCCCTTCATTGCGGTAAAGATGCCTTCTTCAGGATAGTAGCCTGTAACTGTGGTGTTGGTGCGAATGTCTACTTTGTCTCCAAGGGATGCGATTTCATCAAGAAGAATGCCTGCTATCTTGTAGCCGCGTGTCCCCGCATATTCATCTTTGCTTCCAAAAAACTTGTGGGTTTGCTTAACAAGCTGGCCACCAGGATGAAGGTCGCTCTCTATTACTGTTACTTTTGCTCCCGCTCCCGCTGCCTCTGCTGCTGCACAAAGCCCTGCCGCTCCGCCGCCTACTACTAGGAGGTCTGTTTCTATTGTTTTCTTCATATGTCCCGCCTCCCGCTATTTCGCTTCCAGTGGAACCTGGCCCTTGCCATGCTGGGTCTCCACTTTCATGCCTGCCGCCAACGGCGTTACGCAGGTACGCACATTGGGTACTCCGTCAACTACCATAAAGCATGAGCTGCATTTGCCTATGGCGCAGAAAAAGCCTCTCGGACGTTTCATCTCAGGAGTTATCCTGTAGATCCTCACATCGTTGGCATGAAGCGCCATCGCTATCGGTTCGCCCTCGAATCCCTTCATTTGCTTGCCGTCGAATGTAAACGCTACTTCCTTGCCGTGATGGAACTCAAGTATTGGGTGTTTCTGTATCAGTTCCATGCCCTCTCTCCTTTCTTGTGCTAGTTTGCAAAATCCCATGGGATCTTTAAATATTGTGATTAAGTATGAATTGTTGCATAAAGGTGTGTTTTAATGCTAGCATCAAAAAATTATCTGCGTAACAATTTTTTGATACTAACAGAGAATATTGTTGTTCCATAATAAATTTTTGTCAAGGGGAAATGAAGTTTCTGACAAATAAAACAGCAAGATAGTTGAAATGTCTATTCAAATGCCTTTTTTGTGTGAATTTTATTGGTTTTTTCATGTTTTTGTACGTCGCGGATATAAGAATAGATAGTGTACTTTGTATTCGCCATTTCTTTTGCTACTCTTTCAACAGAGCCCTTTAAAAGGAAGAAGCCCCTGTCGTGAAGTTCTTTGATGACTTCTTTTTTTTCTGGTTTTGTAAGGTAGTTGAGCGGAGTTCCTATTCTTGTTTTTACCTGTGTAAGAGCGTCAGCCACTACCTCTTCAAGATCCCGGGCATACCATTCACGGATAGGGACCGGGAATTTATCCGGCTTCTGCTGTTGTTCCTGAGAAGGTTCGGGGTATTGTTCTACTTTTTCCATGTCAAGGTGGAGAATGCTCTCGATCAGTTCCTGAGCTGCAACAGCCTTGCTGATATCGTAGTTAATGCACATGAAGCCTATCGTCTTTTTATTCTCGTCACGGATAAAGATCGCACTGCATTTGATCAGCTCGCCCCGGTTGTTGCGTGCAAGATAATTATAGATCCCTTCCTTATTATGATATTCTTCAGACTGGAGCATGTAGAGGCCGAAGTCAGTCATCGGAGCCCCTGGTTCACGACCAGTGACATGACCGTTTTCGCACATCACAAGTGAGTGCTCGGGCATGGTGACATCATGGAGGTTGACCTCGTAGTCTTTCCCTAAAATATTAGCGAGGCCGCGAACAACGGGTATCATGATTTTCAATTTTGGATTCATTTTTAAATGTTTAGACAAATCAAACACCCCCATTATTCAAATATTTTACATCAAAATCTAAAACAAAGAAACACTTTTTTGATATAAAGAAAAAAAATTGTTCTTTTGTTATTCTGTTTTACTGCTGTCACTGTAAAGATTGAAATTTGACAAAATTAACCACGATGTTATAATTCCCGTTGTCATATATTTCGGGAAAGGAGGAACCGTCATGCTTAAAACCAATATCGGCATCAACAAAATGATGATGTGCATGTACACTCAAGGCTCCTCTCCTGATTTGGCGAGCGCTTAGAGCGTTCATTGCAAAGATCAGTGAGACCGGGCCTTAAAGGGCTCGGTCTTTTTTTATTGTTTTGGACCAAACAACTGCAAGTATAAAAGGAAGGTAGATCATATGATCGAAGTTAAGGGGCTTGGTAAAAATTTCGGAGAGTTAAGGGTCCTCAACGATATTTCCTTAAATGTAAGACGGGGAGATGTCTTTGGAATAGTAGGTCATTCAGGGGCGGGAAAATCTACTCTGCTGCGCTGTTTGAACGGCCTGGAAGGCTATTCTGAGGGCTCGGTCCGTGTAATGGGTGACGAGGTTTGCGAACTTGCCCCTAAAGGATTGAAGGGAATTCGTAAAGAGATGGGCATGATCTTTCAGAATTTTAACCTGATGAACAGAAAGAACGTCTCCGAAAATATCATGTTTCCTCTGGAAGTCTGGGGAGTCCCCAGGAAAGAGGCTGAGGAGAGGGTGAAGGAGCTTCTTGAACTTGTCGGTCTAACAGAGAAGAGAGATGAGAAAGTCCGTAACCTGAGCGGAGGCCAGAAACAGCGTATAGGTATTGCAAGGGCTCTGGCGCTCAAACCTAAAATACTTCTTTGTGACGAAGCGACCTCGGCACTTGATCCGAAAACCACAATATCTATCCTGGAACTGCTTATGGATATCAACTTAAAGCTCGGAGTAACGATAGTAGTAGTCACACACCAAATGGAAGTGGTCAAAATGGTATGCAACAAGGTCGTGATACTGGATGGAGGAAGTGTCGTGGCATCAGGTGAGACCGACAGTCTTTTCCTTGCCCCCGGAGAAGAGCTTCGCAAGCTCATAACAGATGACTATGCTGTGATCCCCTCAGGCACGAATATAAGGCTGATGTTCCCGCGTGAGATAGCCAATGAGAGCATGATAACCCGCATGGCCAGAGAGCTTGACATAGATTTTTCTGTTGTAGGCGGAAGGATAGAAAGATACAGAGATACTGTGATGGGTTTCCTGATAATTAACGTCTCAGATACTGAACTGGAAAAAGTGATCGTCTGGCTGAGAGAAAACGGAATGTTCTGGGAGGTAATGAAAAATGCTGAATGAACTGCTTTTTGCGCTTTGGGAAACGGTTTATATGATAGTTCTGTCTACCCTTTTCTCAGGGATATTGGGATTTGCTGTGGCGATAGTGCTGATAATGACGGGTTCAAACGGCCTTAAACCCAACAAATCAGTTTATTCAACCTTGAGCTTAATTGTGAATCTGCTCCGTTCATTCCCGTTCATAATACTTATGATAGCGATAATACCCCTTACAAGGTTTATTGCCGGTACCTCCATTGGAAGCACGGCATCTATTGTTCCTCTTACCATCGCGGCGACACCATTTGTTGCACGTTTGATGGAAGGGAGCCTTCTTGAGGTCGATCCAGGAATAGTAGAGGCGGCGAAGTCATTTGGTGCCAGTGATATGCAAATAGTATTCGATGTAATGATCAAAGAGGCAATGCCCTCCATAGTGCTTAATTGGGCAGTAGTTGCTATTAATCTTCTTGGATACTCAGCAATGGCAGGAGTAGTCGGAGGGGGCGGTCTGGGAGACCTGGCCATCAAGTATGGATATAACAGATTCCAGACAGACGTAATGATCTATTCTGTTGTGATACTTATTGTTATTGTGCAGCTGATACAGTCGGTGGGAAATAGAGTTTACGAAAAGATAAAATAACATCCGATCGTCTCGGAGTCTTTTCAGGGAGGTGGAGCCTATAGATAATGGTAGCGATATGTGTGGTATCTGTGAAACTGTAAGAGGAATGTCGCGCGATCCTGCAG
>JAAZCN010000170.1 GCA_012513245.1 Synergistaceae bacterium
GGTGATGCCTCTGTAAATGAATTCTATGTCCAGAGAGCCCTCAGTGTAAATATCTCTGAAAGAGAGGAAGATGTTTTTTTCTGAAGCTGACGAGGCTGCCATGTCCGCTGCGTACTTTGCAGCTGAGTCCCATGGAAAAAAGAGAGCCATCCCTGCGATAAGGCCGCACAGTATTGCAAAAATGATCTTAAGCGGTTTTTTAGAGAGAGCCATCGCTATTTGCCCCTATCAGCATAGATGCATTTATGAGCCTTCCCTTTCGGGGGGAAGTTATAGCCCTTATATCAGCGGTCCTGACCTGAAGGCCCTTTTCAGAGAGAAGCTTCAGTAAAGAGACAAAATCAGCCCCGTTAAGTTCTGTCATCTGGACAGTAAGTCCCGACGATCCTGAGTTCATCAGCCCAACACGGTCTTTCAGACTGAGCTCATTTATTGTTTCTGTCAGGATGGACAAGGGTTCTTTGCCTTCTGAAGAGATTCGTGAAGGATATGAATAAAAAGTATTTGCCGCATCAACTATCTTCCCTGTGTCCATTACTCTTGCTTTGCTGCTGTTCAGATCTGCTGATGCCTCAAGGAAGAGCACTGTTCCAACTGTCCAGATCAAAAGTGCAAGCAGTGCAAGGCGCACAAGTTTTTTGCTCTCAGGCAGACCACGTATCTCTTCTATCATTTGGGCCCGCTCCTTTCAGGACTCTCCATGGCTATGGAGAAACGCATTCCCGACCCCGGGATCTGTTGGATGTCAGAGATCTTCGAGCTGAAGCCGTTTTTATTCAGGGTGTCGCGAAGTGATTCGATAGATCTGCTGTCTACAGCAGTACCTTGTATTTCCGTGCGCTCTGTGCCGTATCTTATCGCATCCAGCTTCAGCGATTCTGAGGAAGCAGATGCTTTCCATGCGGCCGCGAGATTGTTCAGAGTCTGCTCCAGGCTCATGTTCGTCTCGTTAGCTCTGAGGTTTTTGATTTTACCTGAGGAAGATGCAAGAGGGCTGTTGGATCTTTCTTTAAAGGCTATCTGATAAATTTCAAATGGGATGTTATCAAAATTATCCATGTTAAGTCTGCTGTATAGAAACGCTCCTGCCGAAAGTACAAGGAATAAAAGGCCGAGGAAGACCGCAGCACTGGCTGTGTTGAATGCCGCAGCGAAAAAGGATTCCTGTTTTCTGGCACTGTCGGCGCCTTTCATTGAAAGGTCAAGTATGGCAGATCCCTTTAATAACTTTAGTGTCTCTTTTCCTGCCTTTTGTATATTTCTTGAAGAAAGAGTTGCTCCTTCTGCAATGGTCACATCATCTATTTGGAGATCTACAGACCGCGAGTAATCGACGAACCATTGTTCAAGATCGATAATAGAAATTTCTGATGACGGTGTCCATCTGTATAAGATCGGGATCTGATTCTTAAAAAGCATTCCGGAGGTCCCGCTGTCAGAGTCCCATATTACCAGGCCATTCCCGCATGTTTCTGCGGATAGTGCCAGGGGCGCAGGCCAGAAAACGACCTTATATCCTATCCTTTCCTCTATCTCCTCTATCTCGGCCTTTGAAACGAGCCAGGCGACCCCGCCGGTTCTGTCAGCGCCCTGTTCGATCACCTGAGGTATCAAGAGGATCGAGTCGTCTTCGTTTCCGAGCACATGTTTGAAGGACATCTTCAGGGCATCTCTTATCCTTCCGTTTTTTCCGAAGGGGAGGGAGAAAGGGTGGACTGAGAGCGTTTTTAGCTGAAGGAGCGCGATGAGCCGCCCATTCTGTGCGGAGGGCATCGTCACATTGCAATTGACAAAATCCTCCTCAATGCAGAAACGGATATTATCATCCATTTTTGCATTACTGCTTGTTTTTTGCGAGAATAACCGTTTCAGTTTATTGTAAACCGTCATCAGCCCTAACTATTCCTCCCAGCGTACCATGCTGCACGAGTCGTTTTTTCGTTTTAGTATGATCCTGAAATTTCTCTCTTTTTCGTCCCCGTGTACCACATTTATGTTCAGGCGAAAATAAGAACTTTCAAACGCTATCACATTAGAAAGTTTCGTTATGACCTCCATAGGAATACCGGGGATCTTTCTCATATCGTCCAGGTTTTTTATGGGATACATTATCCTTAACGCAGTAAAATTTCTCGCCTGGGCAATATCAATCTTCTCGTCCATAATTGCGATCACCTGTGGAGACGCAGTGTTGATGTTGACCTTTTCTTTTCCGTAAACAGTGAGATACTCTGCAAGTCCTACCGGTATATCCTTTGTTCCCCACATAACTCCATCATCTATCTCATTTATAAGTCGGAGTTCTGCAAGATCACTCAGTTCTCTGTTGACACTTGTCTCTCTTTCGCTTCCTTCCAGCTTTTGGCTGCTGTCGGAATCAATGAAATCCAGCACTACCTCAGAAAGCCATGGGAACCCCACATTCTCCCAAATTTTCTCCCATGCATCTGAGTACTCAGTCCTGATCGTGACCCTATCCGGCAGCAAAATACCGTTTATGGGTATCTTGTCATCGAGAGGCTCTATTATAATTTCAACTATGAAGTCATCTATTTCCGATCTTAATACACCATTATAAGCGTAAAGAGGCTCAGATCGACTGTCGTATCCGTTATTATCTTCTGCGATTTTTTTTGATGCATATTTGCAGGCTATCTCAGCAATGCTTCTGCTCCTTGCTATGAAGCTTACTGCTTCCGCCCTTTTCATCTCGGTTCTTGCGTACCACGAAAATGCCGTCGCGGCAGTAAGCAGCAACGTGACTGATATCATTACGGATACGAGGATGAACCCCTTACTCTTTGAGGATGGCCGGCAGCGAATCTTCATAAACTTGCTTTCTCCCGTTCAGTGTTATCGTAACCCTTATGGCCTTTGGAAGTTCTCCTGTATATTCATCGGACCATGATTTGCCCGACCAGACGGAGAACCTTAGCCCCTCTGCATCTTTAAGCACCATTTTGCCCTCTTCCGGTCTCAGACTGTCGGTATCCAAAGCTGTCGGTCCCGCCTCTTCGCCGGATCCCTTCGCCGTAGATCTCCATCCGGGTATCTCCCATCGGTAGAGTCCGGGTTCATATTTATTGAGGCCGGACGTAGCGACTATCTTATAAACTATGAGCCCCGGCGCCTTATTCTCCTTCACAGGAGCAACCGACCACACAAGAAGTCTGTCATCCTCTCTGACAGTCAAACCCTCCTTGTGAATAGTCCGAAAGATCGGGAAAGAATCACTTGGGGCAAAACTTCTTGCATCATAGAAGATCCTGTCGGCAGCTTCCATCGTTCTCATTTTTTTGCCCCAGTCCCTCTGTACGGTTTCAAGGGAC
>JAAZCN010000171.1 GCA_012513245.1 Synergistaceae bacterium
GGGGGAGACCGAAAACCGGCAAAATAGCCGGTAGCATGTCAGCATGCGGCCTTTCCTCGTGAAAGGCCGCTTTTTTGTTGGCTTTCCTCCCCTAAGTTTGAGTCAAGACCTGCGCAGCTCGGGACTGAGTGACCAAAAAACCGAAGGAGGAACAGCCATGAACAGCATCGATTATTCGTACCGCCCCGAAAGTTATTTCGAGCCATTACCCATGGAAACCAGCATCATTAACCGGATCAACGGTACAGTCAGAAGAAGGATCGTCAGGGAGAGAGCCGGGAACGACCTCTCCAGCATTCCATATCAATTAACCGCTGAAGTGCTTGACGAAGTGGGGTTAAGGGCTTGGGGCCGGATACACCCCATGTACATGGGAGGCGAGTTCTTGCCAAGGTTCATGCCCGGCGAGGTTGAGATAGCGAGGGTATGCTTAAAATCCACCACTTACGACGCCGATTCCATAAGGGCAAGGAAGGGGGCGAATCGCATACGTTACAGGTACCTTGACGAGTACGACGGTGAGATGACCACCGGAAAGACATCGCGCACCTCGATACGCCCCCTTACTCTTGGCGAGTTATTGAATTTCATGTTCCGCGCCAATCTTTTTTTTGAAATGCTTGACCGAAACTTCCCCGGTGAACTTGAAAAGCAACTCAATTTTTTCACGGGAGAATCCGAATTCTATCCCCAATTCCATGACGCTCTGGTCGAAAAAACGATCGAACACTTTTTCAGCGAACACTGCCCCGACGATGAAAAGTCGATGGAAGACCTGTTTTATTCCGTGTCTAAGCATGAGGAAGAGGAAGAGGAAGAGACATCTTCAGGCAGCAAACGGACAATACCGGGAGTGCCATCCTGGAGCGAAATAGCTTCGTCGATCAAAGACCTGTTTTGCTCCGTGCCTGAGTATGAGGAAGAAGAGGAGGAAGAGGAAGAGATAGAGGAGGAGGCATCATCAGGAGAAATGCTGACAATTCCGGGATTGCCATCCTGGATCGAAATGGCTGCAGAGGACGACCCGATATACAAGAGAGGATTCGTGTTTGGGGGTACGTACTCGAGCAGGTTCACGAAGAGTGCTCCGGAGACAGGCACTGAGGAAAAGAAGAGTGCTCCGGAGACAGACACAGACACTGAGGAAAAGGGAAGTACGGATATCTCCATGACCGGAGCGAAGAGGTTTCCAAGTCTGCCATCCTGGATAAAGGAGGCCTCTGAGGACGACCCGATATACAAGAGAGGGCTCGTGTTTGGAGGAACCTATTCGAGCAGATCCACGAAGAGTAATCCTGTGAAAACCGAGGAGCCAAAGAAAGAGCCTATGACGATCGAAGAGGAATACGAGGAAGCGATGCTTAGACTAATGAAGGAAAAAGCAGCAGAGATCGAGGCGGGCAAAAAGACAAAGAATTGAAAACCATTCAGCGGCAGAGCCTGTCCTAAAGGGCGGGCTCTGCCAAACCCGATCAGATCACTGACCATAGCAGGCAGCATAAAGAAGGAGGAAACTTTATATGTGTTTTGAAAAGGAACTATTTGTCATAGAAGGCGAGGACCCGCTTCTTGTCAGTGCGGACGAGCCTCTGACGACACTCAGCAGTACGATAAATGAACTTGCAAAAACCCCGAAGATGACCTTCCACCCCTTCTCGCACCGATATGAACCTACTGAGTACGACAAGCATATTTTTGTGAACGAGGACGGTTTTCTCTTTTCTCAGGGAACGAAAAAATACAGAGCAGCCTGGGATATGCTGTCCGATGCCCTTGGAAAATGGACAACAGTGGAATTTATAAACGGGCCAATAGAAAAAAGGTGCGTTTCCCATGACCCGGACGGGCTCAGATATTACCTTACCGACCCCGTCATATTTGAAAGGAACATCGTCATAGCAGATGAAGAAAGCGGTCCGGTCGCAGCGGTCAACCTGCAGTTCCATGTGATACTGGCCGGGAGCTGTGACAAGCCTGACATTGAGGAATTCTCCGTATGCGTTGAAGACCCGAAAAATATCTCTTTGCTGCAGGGCGTCCTTGACCGCCTAGGGTCAAAGATATGCCTGACCCCGACGGATGGGCCCGTCAGGCAGTGGGAGTCCGAACATTTCAAGAGGTTTGAAGACTGCCGGAAGGAACATGACAAGATGACCGGGGCATTCCTGAGAATACTTAATGATGATGATGAACAGGTTGATATCATGCCCCTACACAGGCATCTGCCAACCCTTCCCTACGGCAGCGGCCTGAAAAGGTTCATAAGTGCCTGGCTTGAAAAAGAGGCCCTTTCTTTTGACCTGGGATTTGAAAAATGGCTGCTTGAAGGAAGATCCGAAGAGATATTGCGGTGTTTTTCAAACGACCATCCCGATCTCGACGCCAAGTTCAAAACGATGCTGAGAAAGATCCTGAATAAGGTGCACGAAACAGGCCTTCCTGCCCAATTTCCCGAATGGACCCCGACATACAGGGAATACAGGGAAAACAAAAGCGTTCTGAAAAAGGAACTCGAATGGTTCGGGAAAAGGTGCCCGGGCGCAAATCATCATGAAGGTAAGTTCTGCACGGAATATTCAGCTATGGGAGGGAAATAATATGTGGAAGAAAATTGTATCGGCAGACGATTGCGAAGTTGCCTACGATCTGATGGATTGGTGCGGTGTAAGGGATATCTGGGACAGGAATGACCTGGAGGCTTACTATAATTTCTTCAACGATGTAGCACGGGACTGCGACCACATACTTATAGACCTTAAGCCATGGGACGCGAACATGCCCGGTCATTCGGGAGTATGGCACACAGTAAGGACGGATGATGCGAAAGCGTTAAAGAAAGAACTTCGGAGCGGCCTCGCCAGGCTCCTATGGGAGAGCCGGAAGAGGATCAGAGATTATCGGATAAGGGA
>JAAZCN010000172.1 GCA_012513245.1 Synergistaceae bacterium
AATGAGTTCGGCAAAGCGGGTGTCGACGGAGACGTTGTGCGAAAAAACGGTCTTGAGATAATTGAGATCAGCAGCGGGTCGATATTCTGCGCATGCGCGAAGGGAGATTTTCTCCGGGGACTTCACACTATCTTTCGCGATTACAAGCCTTCTATCCTATTGATCGAAGCGAGCGGCGTAGCTGACACTACTGATATGAAGCGAGACCTTGGCCACGGTATGCTGCATGATTTCTACAGGTTCTGCGGCAATATCTGTGTTGCCGACTCAGAGTGGTTTGAGGACTGGGCAGACCTCTTCTGTGCAGTGCCGAAACAGATCGAGGCGGCCTCCCATGTGATAATAAACAAGATAGATCTCGTATCGCCCGAAGAATTGGACTCAATTGAAAAACATATCAGAAGCCTAAATCCTTCGGCAGAGATCAGACCTACCACTTTTGGGAACGTATCGTGGGATTTTTTTGACTGTCCCGAGCCTGATGAACCGGCACCGCCTCTGCCATGCACCGAAGATTGGGAAAAATTCATAGAAGAGACCCTTAATGACATGGATGCGCACCTTGCCCCGCCGGACAAGCTGGCTTCACTCAGCGTTTTCTGGGAAGGGGACTCATTGCTGTTTAAAGAACTCCTCGAAAATCTTCCTGACGATATCATCCGTTCAAAGGGATATTTTGTTGATACCGATGGAAAGTGGAAGGTCTTTGACATCGTTGGTAATTCCGCTCCTGTTTATTCTGTTCCGGATGAAAAGTTTGAAATGCCGCGGAACCTCGCTATTTTTATAAGGACAAAAAAAGCGCGTCGTGAGATTCCTGCCTTGTTTGAATCTAAAGGACTCAAGATGCTGGAAGTGAGATTCAGCTAGAACTTCAGATTGCGGTATAATTGTACAGTGTAATATACCGGAGAAGGAGTGTTTTGGCTTATGCATAGCTTTTGGTAGCAACATTTCTTCCTGACTTTCAAAAACGTTTTATCAGATCAATGCTCTTTATATAGCAGTACTCAGGAGATGAAAAAGCTGCATGAAAAAAACAAGGATCTTTTACAGTTCAGATATTCAAGATCCCCCGATAGGCATAACAGAACTCGAAGGGCCCGATATTTCTGTCAGTCTTTCTGTTTTGATCGAACATTACAAAAAACTCGGAGAAAAAAACCTAAAATATGTGGAAAAATTTATTCCTATCTGGGAAAAAGAATGGGAACCGGAACTTTTTGATCCCAGGGCCAGAATAGTATTAAGAGGTAATGAAAACATAAAAAGGATATTTGGCAAAGAAGTCAATTATGGAGATGTTGATACAAGCATAACGGCTATAATGGTATGGACTGTAGGAGAAGAAATAGAGAAAAAAAGCTCAAAACTTATGTCGCTCAGAGGGGATCTCATGTCAGGCTTCCTGCTTGATGTCGTAGGTTCAATAGCGCTCTATGATATGCACAGAATATTGCTGGATTGGATAAGCGATAAAGTTGAAAGGGATTTCTCTAAATTTGTCTCTGCCGAATTTTATCCCGGATTCAAAAATGCCCCGCAGTCCATCATGGATAAAATAGAAAACGAGGGAAAAACAGAAGAGACAATAGGAGTGACCGCACGTGATAAATCGATGCTCCGACCGCGTAAGACACAATGTTCCTTTGTGGGATTTGGCAGTGAAAAAGTACAGTTGTCACAGTTTGTCAGCCCCTGTGACCCCTGCTCCGGAAAAAAGTGTCTTTATTATCAGCTTGGCGGGTGCCACATGGATGTGCTTAACTCCTATTAGAATGTTGTAAATACCTGTTTTCGGTATCCACTGATCATATGATTCAGGGGAGGAAAACACATTGGCAATAATAGACGAGCATAGCAGCAAAAATATTAAAGCAGCTGCAATAATAGCTGCCCTTGCCTTTATTGTCTCTGCACTTATATTTATGAATATGACATACAGCAGTGTCAGAAAAGATATCTTTGCATCCATGCATGATCTTGAAAGACAAAATGTTCTCGTTATAAGACAGAGTTTTGATATAAGCAAGGATTTTGTATCCAGCATCTCGATAAATCTGGGAAGAATGACAGAGGATCTCAATTCACCCGAGGCAATAAAATATATAAGAGAGCATAATTGGCTTGCAGATTTCGGCGCTCTTTACCTTATAAAAAGAGACGGAAATATGTACTTCGGCAGCGTAAACAGTGAAACTGAGAAGAAATATTACACAGATCTCATGTCGCAAAACAGTTCTTACGCTGATATCAAGGTGTTCAATTTAGAAACATGCAATTATATTGCTATCAACGCACCCGTAATACACAATGATGATATTGTCGGAGTCCTGTCCGCAAGGTTGTACAAAGATAGACTGAATAAACTGGTGACTTTCGATATTTTTAAAGGAACAGGCTACAATTATCTTCTCTCAAGAGACGGGTCCATCCTTGCAAGGTCAGACCACCCCATAGTAAATAAAAAAGCAACTACCCTTGAAGAAATTTTTTCAGCCCCAGGGAGAAATGACTGGAAAATATATTACACTGCTATTGCCGACGGAATGGAAAAAGGGGTCTCAGGAGAAATGATATACCCGGCTATAAACGGCAACAGAGCCGTTTGTTATATGCCGATAGGGATAGCTGGTATGTATCTTATTACTTCTGTTCCGGAAGATGTGGTTTTTTCCGCTGCCACTGAGCATTTCTTTAAGGGACTAGCCTTTGTTCTCTTTTCTCTGATAATTCTCTCATTACTTGTGTGGTGTTTTTTCAACGCAATGAAAAAAAACACTGAAATCATCAAAAATACGAACAGGGAACTTTCTCTGGTATACGACAACATGCCCGGAGGGATGGTAAGATATGTCCTTGACGGAAAAAAATGGAAGATAAAATCGGCTAACAAGGGCTTTTTCGACATAATAGGCTGTTCGGAGG
>JAAZCN010000173.1 GCA_012513245.1 Synergistaceae bacterium
CGCGACCGTATTGGTCGCAGTTTCACAATTGTCCTGTTGGGGATGGCAAAGAGGGTCGTTTTTGAGGTTTAACAATTGATTTGCAATCGATTTGCAACTGACTCCCCAACCGACTCACCATCTGTGTCAAAATAGGGGTATTTCCCGCCAGCCTTTACGAGTTTAAATCCACTAGTAATAACAGGTGGGAAAGTTGAGTAAAATAAAGTTGGAATCTTCGCACAGCCTTTGGCCTGATCAAATAAAAATCCGCAGATCCTATGTCTGATAAACAAACAGAGAAAATGCGGACCGGTAAGCACGAGATATGTTTTTGTTATTTTTTCTTCTTCTTCGTCTCTTCCTCTTTTTTGTCTTCCTCTTTTTTGTTGACCGAAAGCTTCGCAAGGACATCCCTGTAGCCGTCTGAACCGTATTCAACAAATTTTTTGACCCTGCTTATGGTCGCAGTACTGGCTCCGGTCGCCTGGACTATCTGAGGATATGACATCCCCTTGAGCAACAGGCTTGCTACCTGGAGTCTCTGTGAAAATGCTCTGATCTCTGAAAAAGTGGCGACATCCTCCAGGAAACGATAGGCTTCTTCCCTGTCGGTAATGGCCACTATTGAGTCGCAAAGCTGGTCGGTGTATTCATCTTTCCACTCTAAAGCCATGATCATGCCCTCCCTATATAGTAATGTGCTAAATACCTACAATGTGCACTATAAGAATACGATAAAATGGTAAATTGTCAAGAGATGTAAAATATTGTAAATAAGTTGCTCTAAATGTAGATATAAATGTTACAATATCCTGCATAGTAAAATGATGTGCAATGATATTTATCAAAGGACCAAAGATGGAGGTAACCGGATGGCTAAGAACATTACACCTAAAGAACAAGATTTTTCACAGTGGTACCTTGATGTGATCCGTGCTGCTGAGCTGGCGGATTATGCGCCGGTACGCGGATGCATGGTCGTCCGACCTACAGGATACTCAATTTGGGAGATCATACAGAAACATTTTGATGAGGCTTTCAAGGAGAGCGGCCATGTAAATGCCTCGTTCCCTCTCCTGATCCCTAAATCCTTCCTTGAGAAAGAGGCAGAACATGTCGAAGGTTTTGCCCCTGAGCTTGCGGTGGTTACTCACGCAGGAGGAGAAGAACTTGAAGAGCCTTTGATAATAAGGCCTACTTCAGAGACGGTAATAGGACATATGTACAGCAAGTGGGTGCAGTCATGGCGTGACCTGCCCATACTGATCAACCAGTGGGGCAACGTCATGCGCTGGGAGAAGAGACCCAGACTTTTTCTTCGTACTTCTGAATTTCTTTGGCAGGAAGGTCATACAGCACATGCAACTAAAGAAGAAGCAGTTGAAGAGACGCTCCTCATGCTTGAGATATATAGAAGGATAATGGTCGATGAACTTGCACTCCCGGTCCTTAAGGGAGAAAAAACAGAGGGAGAGCGTTTCCCGGGTGCTGACGACACGTACACGTGCGAGGCGATGATGAGCGATAAAAAAGCACTTCAGGCCGGAACGAGTCACTATCTGGGTCAGAATTTCGCCAAAGCTTTTGACATAAAATTCCAGGATAAAAACGGAGAAATGGATTTCGCCCATACGACAAGCTGGGGAGTATCGATGCGTCTTATAGGAGCTCTGATAATGACCCATTCGGACAACGACGGGCTTGTATTGCCGCCAAGGGTCGCTCCGACAAAGGCTGTTATAATACCTATTTCAACCGATGCAGTCAAAATCGACGAAGAAATATTCCCGAAGGCCAAAGAACTTCAGGCAACACTAAACAAGGTGCTCTGCGGACGCTTTGTACAGGTGGATACACAGCAGCACCTTCGTCCCGGCGATAGATTCTTCTCCCATCTCCAGAAGGGTGTTCCACTTCGTCTTGAACTTGGAGAAAAGGAATTTGTAGAGGGTAAGGTCAAAGTCGTGAGAAGAGATACCGGAGAGAAAATGGATATTACCTGGGAAAACCTCGAAAAACGTATCCCTGAGCTCCTTGTAGAGATCCAGAAGAATCTATTTGAGAGGGCGCTCAAATTCAGGAAAGAGAACACACATCAGGCAGCTAATATGGCTCAGTTCAAAGAAATTCTTGAGAACAAGGGCGGATTTGTCGAAGTATTCTTCGA
>JAAZCN010000025.1 GCA_012513245.1 Synergistaceae bacterium
ACGGTACTGCATAAAAAACATCTCGTCCTCCCAGGCTTCAGGAAGTGCATAAATGCCACGTGATACTCTGTAAATAGTACCAGCTTCAACCATGGCGCTAAGACAGCGTCTTGGAATTCCGGCTTCAGTTACTTGAGTAGCCGTCACAACGCCGTTATTAGTTTTTAAAATTTGTTGAATTGCAGTTTCATTATCGGTCATATCAAATCACCTTTTTGTACATCTATGCTATAAATAATACCACAACACAGCATAAATGTACGCATGATTTGAAAATATCACCTTTCCGGCGACTTAACGTCCAACTTCTGATAATGGAATCTTCACTTCTTTTTATCGTTGACAATTCAACTAAACCATCGAGTTGTCCACATTATGTCAAATGTGTAGGTCTGACCCCAAGGGCACTGAACTATGATTTGAAAACAATTGCTTGACTATTGTTTGACAACGTTTGACAATAGTTTGACCGTAATTAAGACCTATTTCACCGCGGCACGTTTCACGCCACAGCTTTTAACGATCGCTCAGCAATATCCTTAACTCCTTACTCTCCCTGGATAACCTCATCGACGCGCCATTGGCCCGACAGGTACTCCAAAATACCATAAACGCTTTTCTTCTCTACCTGCGGCTGCTGGTCTTCCCTAATGTCTCTCATAAGCCTTTCAAGCAAGGGCCCAAGTTCCTGGTTGAGTCTTCTCGGATTCAATTCTCCTATCAGTTTCTCCGGGGTCATCCACGCTCCGGGCATTACACCGGCGAAGAGTCTGGATGTGGAGAGTAAGGTGAATTCCTGGTCCCAATAGGTGTTGCTTGGACGTCCGGCGTACCAGAACGATAACGGAAGATGGAGAATCATTCCGGCGTCTGTGTAGCTTTTGCCCACGGCATTTCTGTCAGTATCTGTGTAATAGAAACCTACAGAGGCATCGTTCCAGTTTCTTATAGCGTCTACCCTGTATCCCTTGTCAGAATCAATAAACTTGCCATATCTGGCGATAATGTCGGCATTATAAGTCGAGTCATGGTAACCCAACTCGGCCCAGTAACCAGTCCGCCATTCATTTTCTCCGTTGACCGGCAGGTAGTAGGCTTTGCCGTTGTCATAATTGCGTCTGTAGTCAGCGAGTCCGGAAAAAGAGTCAAAGTCCCTCTCTTTTACAACGGAGACTCTTCCACCTATCCAGAAGGGAGAATCCTTAAGGAAATAACGTCCCCAGAAATTTCCGCCGAAGTAATTTTCATCCAGCCAGCCGACTTCGCCCAGTGCCCATGTACGGTCATTCAGCTTGTGGATGTAGCTGAGTACACCTTTCCATATCCTCGTCTTATCGTTCATCTCAGGCTGCCACCAGATATTGACGTCGTTATCGATAGGCTGACGGACCTTGAGGTATGCCTCCCATCCCTGAGAGGAACGCAGATGTCCTATGTAATCTACATCCAGCCTGCCCATATAATCATTATCAAGCGTCTTGTCTATCCTTGGTTCGTAAGCGAGGGCAATTCTTATATCAGCTGTGCCGTTTCTGATGCTTTCTCCGGGTCCGGCCATTACCTGCCACTCCTCACCTGGAAGCGTTCCATACTTTGTATTTGGAGCCCATCCCACCGCCTCGTTGTTAAGGTCATAGGCGTTCAACTCATGGAGCCTTATTAGAGCCATTTTTTCAGTATTCAGTTCTATCCGTGAAACAGGATTGCCCCTCACCATTGTTGAGACAGAGCATATTTCAGTATCCCATGGGATTTTGTGAGCTGTCAAAACAATGACTCGTCCGGCTGCCTCTGTCTGCGAAGAGTAGCCGATATTCTCAAATGCCACATGCACTTTTTTATTTCCGGCAAGAACTACAGTATTTCTCAGCCCGAAACCTTTTTTCCCCAGTTCGGCCTGCAGTTCGGAAACCATCTTTTCTATGTCTGTCATATCCCAGTCTGTCAACAGAGGTTCGTCGATCTTTGCCTTGTTTTTTCCTCCAAAGACTGGCTTAGTCAAATCAAATGCGTAACTTAGCCCAAAACAGAACTCTTCACTTCTTTGATAACTCAGGCTTCCGTTGAGTCCCCATTCACTTTTGAGGACTATCCCGAAGTTGTATTTCTCTTTTGCCGGGTCAGGGTGTATTTTTTTCCCTCCGGCCATGTCCTGCGTATAATCAAGCTGGCTGTATTCCGCCTTAAACTCTAGCCATTTTTGCAGCTCCCAGGATATACCTCCATAAAGACCATTGTACGCGTCAGAAGCATAACCAAGCGTCAGAGCTATATCTTTGTACTTCCATGTCCCCGCCGCGAAATAGGCCTTCCTTGTCTCTGCTCCCATCATGTCGAGCGAACCGATTGCAAGAGCAGGCCTCAGACCTTTTTGCTCAGCCAGAAGAAATTTAATGTCCATAGCTTTATCTTTATAATGTCCGTAACCGGGGCTAATTATATTAGAAGTCGCAAATTCAGTAAGTCGTATGTTCATTTCCAGCCAAGGGAAAAGTCCAATGCTTGCGGAACCACTTCTATAAGGGTAAAAATCATTGTATGATATCCACCCCATGCCGTCACCAGGCATTTCTGCCGAAGGATACTCCCAAAGTCCAGCAAGCCCAATATTAGATGGCGAAACAGCATAAGAGGGAATGGTTACTAGAAGAAAAATAACTGAGCAAAAGAAAATCTTGCATTTCTTTATTATCATTAAAAAAGCCTCCATGAATACAGACAAATAAATTAACGGTATCCATTATATATGAACGGATAAAAAATGTGAGGACTAAAGAAGAATAACTTGCTTATGACACGAGGAATACTTATAATGACTCGGAGATTGCTGAGCAGTAAAGCCAGTGGCTTGAATTGTAGTCATATATATAGTAATATCATTAATTAATAGACACTTTCGGTTTTAAAACAACCGCTTCACTATTGCTTCACGCGGCTGATTTTTGCCGCAGCTTCACGCTAGATAATTCATCTGGCAGCTTCACGCGACAAGATGTATGTCGCTGTATTTCCAATAAACCGGGGGTCTTAATTATAATGTTGAACAAACGTAAAATTGCACTTTTTATACTCACTCTCTACCTTTCCTCCACCTTCGCTCCTCTTACTGCTTATGCGAAACCAACAGGATCAGCAGCGTCAGTACAGGCGGCAGCTGAGGCACTCAGCATAGGTTCTAAAGTAGGAGAGGAAGACGAGGATACCGGAATAGGTAGCGATTCGGATAATACTGCTGATTTCTCTGATATAGAAGAGCAGACATCCACAAAGCCAATATTTGTACAGGAAAAGACACCCGCTGATGACAAGCTTGAAAAAATCACAAGTGGTGACAAACTTGAGATTTCACCAAAACCAGTTCCAACCACATCACTACTCCTTGACCCAAGAGAAGTAAACGGAAGTAGTATGTTTAACAACATACGTGGAAGTCTTGCTCGCTTTGGTGCTGATTTCTTTGTGACAAAAAGGGTTAGTTCACTCACTTATGCCCCGGTTGGGACAAACTACATCGTTGCACCGGGCGACGAAATAAAGGTAAATCTTTGGGGATATTCTGAAATAAGAGCTAACCTCTTCGTAGACAGAGACGGCACACTGACTCTCCCCCAAGCGGGTCCTATAACAGCTGCTGGATTGACCTTCTCGGAACTAAAAAAATCTATCGACACTGCTTACAGACGGATACTTAATGACTTCAACCTGAACGTCACTATGGGTAAACTCCACACTATTACTGTATATGTAACAGGACATGCAGCACAACCAGGAGCCTATGCCATTTCTTCCATGGCGACTCTTGTAGACGTACTCTCTGAGGCGGGAGGGCCATCCCTTTCTGGATCCATGAGGACGATAGAGGTAAAAAGAAACAACAAGAAGGTTTCGACATTCGATGTTTACAACCTTCTTCTAAAAGGTGACAGAACTGGAGATGCCCGCTTAACAGATGGAGATATAATCTTCATACCGACAGTCGGACCTCTGGTCGCAGTTGCCGGTAACGTAAAACGTCCCGCTATATATGAACTTAAAGGCAAAGAAAACAAACTTAATGATGTCATCACACTTGCTGGAGGGTTGACCGCAGGTGCATACAAAGGGCGCATACAACTTGTCCGCGTAGAAAATAACACATACAGAACCGCTCTTGAATCTGACCTCAACTCTCCAACTGCTAGCGTCCAGATACTCAAAGACGGCGATCTACTCAAAATCTTCGCTGTCCCCGGTGAGGTCTACAACGTAAGGATTGCTGGAGCTCTCATACAACCTGGAATATATCCTATAGAACCGGGAGTCACCACGCTTACAGAAATCATCTACAGAGCCGGCGGACTTCACTACACTGCGGCTTCGGAAGGTGAGCTCACAAGAGTCGAAGTCAGCCCTGAAGGCCCTGTTACTACGAGAACAAAACTTAACCTCAAAGAAGCAGAAAAAGGAACGTTCAGATTTGTCTTGCAAAGAGACGATTACCTTTTTGTACCTACAGTCCCCGACTGGAACATTTATAAAAAAGCCAGCGTAAGTGGAAGGGTCCTCTACCCCGGCAACTATACCGTTAAGAGAGGGGAAAAGTTATCCTCCCTCCTCGAAAGGGCGGGAGGATACGCATCAGATGCCTTCCTTAACGGAACAGTCTTTTTACGAGAAAGTGTCAGAACTGAACAGCAGAAGCAGATTGATACAATGATAAAAACTCTTGAAAAAGAGATCGTATACGCAGGAAATGAGGCCATTGCAACATCCACAGGAGCAAACGACGTGACTTATGCGAAAGAGAGCATGGCCATGAAGAACCGTTACCTTGATGCAGTAAAAGACATCAAAGCAACTGGTAGACTTGTAATCAAACTTCCTGAAGATTATCGGATGTTAAAAGGC
>JAAZCN010000174.1 GCA_012513245.1 Synergistaceae bacterium
CATATCTACAGGTCCGCTTGGGTCCTTTTTATAAGGATCCGTTTTTTTATCAGGCACCTTCGCATGCTCAGTATCCTTTGTTTTCTTTGTCGCTACAGGCGTATCAAGAAGGGGGAATTCCTCCACCTGAGCTTCCTCCACAGGAGCCTCAGGCTTTGGCAGGCCTTTCATTGCATACTTGTAATGGGTCATTTCATCGTCTATCGGGGCCAGTATAAGCTGGGGAGCGTTATTATCAGCCCGTGCAGCAGAGAGGCTTCCTCCGTGCCATGGACACTGAGAAGAAGGAGCATGTCCTGCAGGGAGAAGTATGTCTGTTGCCGGGCATCCCGGTGCAGCTATAAAACCGGTCTTTTTGCACACCCTTACAGATTCTACTCCTGCGTCGGGAGGCAAAATGAATGCAGCGGGAAGGTTAAGTTTTTTCGCGGCAAAAGAGACAAATTCTTTCCATACCGGTACAGCTGCTACGGTCCCTGTTGTTCTGCCTCCAAGCGGTGTGTGGTCGTCATTCCCAACGTAAACCACGACCACCAGTCCGGGAATGCCTCCTGCAAACCAGGCATCTGTCCATTCATTAGTAGTTCCTGTTTTGCCAAATGTCTGGTGTCCGTCTATCCTGGCCTTTGCTCCGGTCCCCCATATAGCAACCTGTTCAAGCATAGAGCGCGTAGTTATGGCAGTTGTAACCGAGATCGCGTCTGACAGTTTTGGACCGTTCTGTTCTATTGATTCTCCATTTTTGCCTTTTATCTCTTTTATGCCGTATGGTTCAATTTTATAACCGTTGTTTGCGAAGGTCGAGTAGGCTACGCACATCTCCAGTGGAGTAACGCTTGCAGTACCGAGAGCCAGTGAAAGGTCTTCCGGCAGATGTGGCGTTGATATACCCATCCTCCTGGACATTTCAACGACCCTTCTCACTCCGTCGATCTGTGCCAACCTAACAGCTACGGTATTTATAGATCTCGCAAGCGCATCCATCAGGGTCACTTCGCCGTCATATTTTCCTCCGTAGTTTCCCGGTTCCCATCCGTTTGAAAAGAGAAGCGGGGCATCAAGAAGATGGTCAACGGCTCTATAACCGTTTTCTAGGGCAGTTGCGTATACTATGGGTTTAAAAGCAGATCCCGGTTGACGGAAAGCCTGAGTGGCCCTGTTGAATTTACTGGCATCGAAATCTCTTCCTCCCACAAGGGCAAGTATCTCTCCTGTGTTTGGATCCAGAGCTACCAGAGCTCCTTCGTGCTTCATATTTGATACAAGTTCTTCTGCTTTTTTCTGAAGATCTATATCAATTGTTGTGTGGACCCTCATTCCGCCTCTGTACACCATCTCTGTACCATAATTGGGTAGCAGCTTGTTAAAAAGTATATACGAGACGAAATGGGGCGAATCCTTTAGAAAGAGGCTGCTCTTGTTCGTTTCTCTTTTTACCAGTTTTGGAAAATCATTTACGCTTGTGTCATAGTCAGACTTTGAAATCCAGTCAAGATCCAGCATTCTTTTAAGAACATAATCTTTTCTTGTTTTAGATCTGGAGGGGTTTCTAAAAGGGCTGTAGGTTTCAGGTGCTGCTACAAGGCCCGCAAGAATGGCTGACTCGGTTATTGAAAGTTTTCCGGGTGCCTTGCCGAAATAGTTTTTTGCAGCGGAATCGATGCCATATGCTCCATGTCCCATGTATATTGTATTGAGATACATTTCAAGAAGCTGGTCTTTTGTATATATTTTTTCCAGTCTTAAGGCGAGTACAGCCTCTTTCGCCTTCCTTATAATGGTCTTTTCCTTTGAAAGAAAAAGATTCCTGGCCAGCTGCTGTGTTATGGTGCTACCGCCTTGTCTTGCTCCACGATGGAAAATATCTACGATACCTGCCCTGAATATCGAAACAGGCCTTATTCCGGAGTGGTCATAGAATTTGTCATCCTCGGCGGCCAATATTGCCTTGACCATCCACGGAGATACAACATCAAGCTTTACCCAGTTTCTGTTCTCCTGGAAAAGCCTTGTTATGACCTTTTCATTTCTGTCATAAACAATAGTAGCAAGGCTGGGCTCGTGTCCAAGGATCTCCTCTGTAGAGGGAAGCGAATGCGATATGTCTTTAAGGAAAAAAGCCAGAAAAACAGCCAGAAGTGCAGCGCATATCGCTGCAAAAAGGGCTACATGAGAAAAGACCCTGTTTGCTAACGATCTCTTTTTCTTTCCTTGCTTTTTTTTCTCAAGAGAAAACTTTTTGTCATTAAACTGCATCAAGGGCATATCTTTAGCAGCCTCCAGTCATGTAATAGATCCAACAACAAATTGGATGTCAAAGCTTAATTTTAAAGCTATCATTATTACCTGAATTATAACACGGTAAATTTTGCAGAAAAATTAAAAATAAAAATGGAAAAAAATCAAAAACAGGCTTGCATTTTCCGTTAAAGCGTAGTATATTACCTTCTGTCGCCGTTGCGAGTAGATTTTATTACAGTATCCGGTGATACTGAACCTTGCCAATTGAATACAGTACGTAAGGAAATAAGCGAACGAGACCAGAATCAAACGGAGAGTTTGATCCTGGCTCAGGACGAACGCTGGCGGCGTGCTTAACAC
>JAAZCN010000175.1 GCA_012513245.1 Synergistaceae bacterium
AAATAGATGTACAGAGAAAACGAGAAATAGAAGTTTTAAATCCACTAGTAACAATAGGTGGGAAAGTTGAGTCTTTAATTATATAACCGAAAAGGGCAGTCCCAAGGGCACATATCGCTTTGCAAAGAGACAGGTGTCACTATGACAGAGGCCGGTGCGATACATCCTTACCACGATGATCCCGAAGATGCTTATGTCCCCATAGCCCCATCATTTTAATCGACCACTCGCCGCTATCTTGATTTACTGCGTTTATCCCTTTGAGAATGGTAATGTTTCAGATCGGGTTCTCTTATAGTGTAAATTACTGGTATGTTTTTCCACTCTTTTATGTGATAATCAATAGATTGCCGGCTGAAATAATTGGAAACAGAGATGGTTTACGCCTATATTTCAGTTAAAAATTAGGAGGTAACTGCAATGACAAAGAGAAAAATGGTTACGCTTGACGGTAACGAAGCAGCAGCTTACGTTGCTCATGCTGTCAATGAAGTAATAGCAATTTATCCCATTACACCATCTTCGTCTATGGGAGAATGGTCAGACCAGTGGAGTTCGGAGGAGCGTCCCAATATTTGGGGCACCATTCCTCACGTTGAAGAAATGCAAAGTGAGGGTGGAGCATCAGGAGCCTACCACGGAGCTTTACAGGCAGGAGCACTTGGAACTACGTTTACAGCGTCACAGGGGCTTCTTTTGATGATACCAAATATGTATAAAATAGCAGGTGAGCTTACAAGTACTGCAATGCATGTGACTGCGAGGACTATTGCAACGCACGCTCTGTCAATATTCGGTGATCACTCAGACGTAATGGCTGTCAAGGCGACAGGATGGTCCATGCTCTGTTCGTCTACAGTTCAGGAAGTAATGGACATGGCACTTATCTCGCAGATGGCTACACTTGAGAGCAGGATACCGGTGCTGCATTTCTTCGACGGATTCAGAACGAGCCATGAAGAGATGAAAGTCGAAGAAATAACCTATGACGACATGCGTGCACTCATAGACGATGACCTCGTTAGGTCGCACAGATACAACAGACTCAGCCCTGACTCTCCCTTTATTCGCGGTACAGCGCAGAACCCAGATGTATTCTTCCAGGCCAGGGAGTCATGCACTCCATTCTATGAAGCAGTGGCAGATATAACACAGAAAGCAATGGACCGTTTTGCGAAACAGGTTGGCCGTAAATATCATTTATTCGATTACTATGGCGCTGAAGATGCGGAAAGAGTAATCGTAATGATGGGATCAGGCGCTGCAGTGGCGCGTGAAACAGTCGACAGACTGATACAGAACGGAGAGAAAGTCGGACTCCTCATAGTCCGTCTCTACCGTCCGTTTGATGTTGGCCGATTCCTCAACACGCTTCCCGCAACAGTGAACAGGATAGCTGTACTTGACCGCTGCAAAGATCCTGCTGCAATATGTGAGCCGCTCTGCATGGATGTAAGGGAATCCCTTTCCGGCAGCGATATAACTGTAGTTGGAGGCCGCTACGGGCTTTCTTCTAAAGATTTCACCCCTGCGATGGTCAAGGGAGTATATGACGAGCTCAAGAGAGCTCTGCCGAAGGACAGCTTCACGATAGGTATCGAGGACGACATCAGCTTCTCAAGTCTCGACTACGATCCTTCCTTTGACACAGAAGATCCCAAGACAGTTCGCTGCCTTTTCTACGGACTTGGTTCAGACGGTACGGTCGGGGCGAACAAAAACTCGATAAAGATCATTGGCGGCGAGACAGACCTTTACGCACAGGGCTACTACAGCTACGACTCCAAGAAGTCGGGCGGCATAACTGTAAGCCATCTCCGTTTCGGCCCGAACCCGATATACGCGAGCTACATGATAAACAGGGCAAACTTTGTGGCCTGTCACGTATACTCTTTCCTTGAAAAGCTTGATGTCCTCAAGGGGGCGGCAGAGGGAGGAACATTCCTCCTTAACAGTCCCTTCGGCCCTGATGAAGTGTGGGATAAGCTTCCAAAGACTACACAGCAAAGGATAATAGACAAAAAACTCAAATTTTACACGATAGACGCCGTAAAAATAGCAAGGGAAAGCGGCATGGGCGGACGCACCAATACGATCATGCAGACATGCTTCTTTGCGATAAGCGGAGTGCTTGAGAAAAAACGGGCGATAAAAGCGATCAAAGATGCCATAGTCAGCAGCTACACCCGCAAAGGCCAGGCTGTTGTCGATCAGAATATAGCAGCGGTGGACGCGACCCTTGCCAACCTTTATGAAGTGAAAGTGCCCAAGAAAGCGACATCTAAATTTGACATCAAACCGCCTGTCGCTGAAGATGCTCCGGAATTTGTCAAAGACGTACTTGCACCGATGATGATACTTGAAGGAGACAGTCTTCCCGTGTCATGCCTGCCCGAAGACGGGACCTTCCCGAGCGGGACGACCCAGTATGAGAAACGCAACATTGCCATAGACATTCCTTCATGGGATCCCTCACTCTGTATTCAGTGCGGCAAATGCGCGCTCGTCTGTCCACATGCATCCATACGCGCCAAAGTATATGATGCGGACCTTCTTAAAGATGCACCGAAGACATTCAAGAGCACTGACGCAAAATGGAAGGACTTCCAGGGCTCAAAGTTCACAGTACAGATCGCTCCTGAGGACTGTGTCGGATGCGGCCTCTGCGCATACAACTGTCCTGTAAAGGCAAAAGAGGGCAGCACAGCGCGTCCTCTTATGATGGTAACTCAGATGGATGTTCGCGAGAAAGAACGTGAGAACTGGAACTTCTTCCTCGAACTGCCCGAGATAGACCGCAGTAAACTCAACCTCGGACTCGTAAAAGACGTACAGCTCCTTAGGCCACTCTTCGAGTTCTCAGGTGCATGCGCCGGATGTGGAGAGACGCCATACCTTAAACTTCTCTCAGCTCTATTTGGAGACAGGACGATAATTGCCAATGCAACAGGATGCAGCTCGATATACGGCGGCAACCTCCCGACTACCCCATGGGCAGTCAACGATGAGGGGCGCGGGCCGGCATGGAGCAACTCACTCTTCGAAGACGCTGCGGAATTTGGACTTGGTTTCCGCATGGCGATCGATAAGCACTGCGAATATGCAGCCGAACTTCTTGAAAAGATGACTCCCGTATTTGGCAAAAAACTTGTTAAATCGATCCTTGAAGCTCCTCAGACGACCGAAGCTGAAATAAGCGAACTTCGCAACAAGGTCGAAGAGCTCAAGTGCCAGCTGGAGTACATGTGCACTGAAGAGGCTGAAGAGCTTATCTCTGTAGTAGACAGCCTTGTTAAAAAAAGCGTATGGTGTGT
>JAAZCN010000176.1 GCA_012513245.1 Synergistaceae bacterium
CCATTTCTTTTTTATTTATTGTTTTATTGATGAATCTCAGGTCAGGATCAAGTGCTGAATTAAAGAGCACGCGGCCCGGTGATGTCTCTATCCACTTTCCGTCAACTGTCTCACAATTCCATGCCGGGTTATTTTTCAGCCGGATCTTTGAATTGACGTTGACAATTGAATGATCAAGAGCTGACATTACATCCTCAACATCAGAGAAGTGGAGTCCCTCTCCCTTAAGTCCGTCTCTCATGCTGGTCAGGAAGAACACTCCAAGTATTATGTCCTGTGTCGGTACAACTACAGGCTTCCCGCTGGCGGGAGAGAGGAGATTGTTTGACGAAAGCATAAGAACTCTGGCCTCAGTCTGGGCCTCCAGTGAAAGCGGTACGTGAACGGCCATCTGGTCTCCGTCAAAGTCTGCGTTAAAGGCAGTGCAGACCAAAGGGTGCAGCCTTATTGCCTTTCCTTCAATGAGGACGGGCTCAAATGCCTGTATTCCAAGCCTGTGAAGGGTAGGCGCACGGTTGAGCATAACGGGATGGTCTTTGATTATACCTTCCAGTATTCCCCAAATTTCGTCTCTGCCTCGTTCTATAAACCTTCTTGCGCTCTTCACATTTGGAGTAAGTCCGCTCTCTACAAGCTTGTGCATCACAAAAGGCTTGAAAAGCTCAAGAGCCATCTGTTTTGGAAGGCCGCACTGATAAATTTTCAGACTTGGTCCTATTACTATGACAGAACGTCCTGAGTAGTCTACCCTTTTGCCGAGCAGGTTTTGGCGGAAACGTCCTTTTTTACCTCTTAGCAGATCCGTCAGGCTCTTGAGAGGCCTATTGCCAGCTCCAAGCACTGCCTTGCCTCTGCGTCCGTTGTCTATAAGGGCGTCAACGGATTCCTGCAGCATCCTCTTCTCGTTACGTACGATGATCTCAGGTGCTTTCAGTTCAAGAAGCTTGCGAAGACGGTTGTTCCTGTTGATCACCCTGCGATAAAGATCATTCAGGTCGGACGTTGCAAAACGCCCTCCATCCAGCTGCACCATCGGGCGAAGATCAGGAGGAATTACCGGAAGAACAGAGAGGACCATCCATTCAGGATTGCTGTCGCTCTTTCTAAAATCTTCAGCGACCTGGAGCCTCTTTACCAGCTTTCGTTTCTTTTGGCCCGAGCACTCTGCAATGTCTTCTCTGAGCGAGGTGACAAGTAGGGCCATGTCCATCTGTTTCAGAAGTGTGTAAACACCTTCCGCGCCGATCCCTGCTGAGAATGCCTTGTCGTAGGCCGCACAAATAGTCTCTTCTCTCTCAAGGATTATGTCGGTTCTTTCGAAAGGAGATTCTCCACCGTTGATAACGATATAGCAAGGATCTTCCAGAGTCTCTGTCTCTTCAACCGTCTGGAAGCGTTTTGGGTACTTCTGGTTGTAAATCTTGTATTCACTTTCGGATATAACATCATTCTTTACAAAAGGAAGATGAACGACAGAGGTCACAATGAAGGCATCCTGGTTGTTCAGAACAGCCCTTTCAAACTTAAGATCACTGTCAGACTCTTTTATCGCATTAATTTTAGATTCAGCGATGATGGTATTAGATGCCTGTTCGTCACCGTCCCTGAACATACGGTACGCAGGCTCAGTTTTGAAGAGTTCATCTCCATATTCACCGAGGATCCGGTTGACCTGGGAAGTTGTTATTACATCTCCCTCGTCAAAGTTTATCTCCTCTACCTTTGTGATCCTGAAAGCCTCTTCTGCTTTGAACTTGGGATCGTAAAAACGGTGAATACGCTCTTCGGAGGCAGATAGAAGCTTACCCCTGCGGGCAAGGTCTATCCTGCGGCCTTCGCTTACTACCTTATAAACCTTCTCCCTCCGGCGGGTAGGTGCAAAATAAACCACCTTTTCCAGCTCCTTGGTAGAAGCTCCCAGAAGTAGGCTAAGTCTGCTCGGAATACCCCTCAGATACCATATATGTACGACCGGTGCCGCAAGTTCGATATGACCCATTCTTTCCCTGCGTACGCGGTTGTCTGTGACCTCTACTCCACAACGGTCACATACGACCCCTTTAAACTTGGGGCCGCTTCTTTTATATTTTCCACAGGCGCATTCATAACTGCGGGTAGGACCAAATATCCGTTCGCAGAAAAGTCCGTCTTTTTCCGGACGAAGCGTCCTGTAATTGATAGTTTCCGGCTTTTTCACTTCACCGCTGGAAAGCTCCCTGATCCTTCCGGGAGAGGATAGTTTGGTCCTTACTCCGGCGATTTCGCGATTTACGTTAGCCATTAGATATCATCCCCCTGGTCAACCTTTTTAGGAGCAACATCGGTAAAGAGATCCGTATCTCCATCCCTGAGCACTTCAGCCTCTTTTTTCTCATCTGTCTCGTGCAGCTCCAACAAACTGTGTTCAGCTGCATGTTTATGGAAGAGATCGTTGTCTGATGTTGCTTTTGATGGGCGGCTCAAACCAAAATCTTCCTCTAGGCTGTCTACAGTAGAATCAGGTTTGAATGATACGTGACGTCTTGATTCTCTTCCGCCTTCATCATCGTCTTCAGAAAGGACAAGCTCTCCGAAGGACCCATCAGAATATTTTATTTCAACATCCAGCCCAAGCCCCTGGAGCTCTTTGATAAGCACCCTGAAACTTTCAGGGACACCCGGCTTGGCAAGATTTTCACCCTTGACTATTCGTTCGTAAGTCTTAAGCCTTCCTCTGATGTCATCAGATTTGACCGTAAGCATTTCCTGGAGCATGTGTGCGGCTCCGTATCCTTCAAGAGCCCAGACTTCCATTTCACCGAACCTCTGGCCTCCAAACTGGGTCTTACCTCCCAGAGGCTGCTGTGTGATAAGGCTGTAGGGTCCTATAGAACGCGCATGGATCTTGTCGTCAACGAGATGTATAAGTTTGAGCAAGTACATGACGCCCACTGCGACCTTGTTAGCCATTGGCTCCCCTGTCCTGCCGTCATAAAGGGTTATCTTGCAGTCGTCTCTCATCTCGGGATATTTTGTTTCCTGAATTTTTTTGATATAAGGCAACAGGTCTTCTTCAGTCGCAGACTCAAATACCGGAGTCACGACCTTCCAGCCGTTATGCATAGCGACAAAACCCATTACCGTCTCGAGCACCTGACCAAGGTTCATCCGGCTCGGAACTCCGAGAGGGTTAAGGACAACGTCAACAGGCGTACCGTCTGAAAGATACGGCATATCTTCTTCTGCCATGATCCTTGAAACTACACCCTTGTTTCCGTGGCGTCCTGCCATCTTGTCGCCTTCGGTGATCTTGCGGAACTGAGCAACATAGACCTTTACGACCTCATTGACGCCGGGGCTCATGTCTTCGCTGTTCTTATCCCTTGAGAGGCGTTTGATCTCTACCACTTTTCCGCCTTCACCGTGGGGAACTTTCAAACAGGTATCGCGAACTTCACGTGCCTTTTCTCCGAAGATCGCTCTTAAGAGTTTTTCCTCAGGAGACTGGTCTGACTCTCCCTTGGGCGTCACTTTGCCTACAAGGATGTCCCCTGCCTTGACTTCTGCACCTACTCTGACGATCCCGTCTTCATCAAGATTTTTCAGGGCGTCCTCTCCAACATTGGGTATATCCCTTGATATCTCTTCTGAACCGAGTTTGGTATCGCGTGACTCAACTTCATACTCTTCTATATGTATAGAAGTGTAATAATCCTCTTTGACCAATTTCTGGCTGAGAAGTATAGCATCTTCAAAGTTGTAGCCCTCCCACGATACGAAAGCTACCAGAACATTTCTTCCCAGAGCAAGTTCTCCACCGTAGCATGCCTGGCCATCAGCGATGACCTCATCAGCATCTATTTGCTGGCCATGCGTAACTATTGGTTTCTGGTGGATAACAGTTCCCTGGTTGGAGCGCCTGAATTTAGGCATATCATAAATATCTTTATCGTTGTCTTCAGTAGTTACCTCTATGCGATCGGAATCTACATATGTGACCATGCCGGCTCTTCTTGAAACAGAACATGATCCCGAGTCCTTCGCTATGCGATGCTCTATGCCTGTACCCACTATAGGAGAATCGGGGAAAACAAGAGGTACAGCCTGCCTCTGCATGTTGGATCCCATCAACGCCCTGTTCGCGTCGTCATGTTCAAGGAATGGGATCAAAGCAGTCGATATGGAGACGATCTGTTTTGGTGAAATGTCCATATACTGGAGCTGTTCCGGCAATATCTCAATAGTGTTGTCATGGTGCCTGACATATATCCCGGTACCACCGTCAGTCGGCAGCACGCGTCCATCTTCAGAAATAGGCGTATCAGCGCGTCCGACATAGTACTCGTCTTCATCGTCTGCGGAAAGATAGACTATTTCGTCGGTCAGGATCCCGTTCTCTACTTTCCTTCTGGGACAGACAAGAAAACCATATTCATTGATCCTTGCAAAGGTCGCAAGAGAAGTTACCAGTCCTATGTTAGGTCCTTCAGGTGTCTCTATAGGACAGACCCTTCCATAGTGAGTATGGTGGACGTCACGCGCTTCGAACCCGGCTCTCTCTCTGCTTAGACCACCGGGCCCAAGAGCTGAGAGGCGACGGCGATGCGTAAGTTCGGCAAGCGGGTTGGTCTGGTCCATAAACTGTGAAAGCTGTCCTGAACCAAAAAATTCCCTCAGTGCCGCAGAAATGGGGCGAACATTAATGAGATCCTTGGCCATCGCGGTAGCAAGATCAGGGGTCGTTGTCATACGTTCTCTTGCGATCCTCTCCATCCTCAGAAGGCCTATCCTTACCTGATTCTGGAGAAGCTCGCCAACCGCCCGAACTCTTCTGTTTCCGAGATGGTCGATATCGTCTATATGTTCGTCTCCTTCACGGAGATCGATCAAACCTTTTATTATGGCGACTATATCCTCAACTGTAAGAAGGCGTCCCGTGCTTGGAATATCGAGATTCAGCCTTCTGTTGATCTTGTATCTTCCTACCCTGCCCAGATTATATCTACGGGGATCAAAGAAAATGCTGTTGATATATTCCCTGGCATTTTCCATACGGGCCGGTTCATTGGGTCTCAGTTTACGGAATAATTCAAGCATTGCGGCATCCGGGGTCGCTGTATTGTCTTTTTCGATAGTGGCAGATATCGCCGGGTCAACATCCCACACCCATATTTTGGTACGGCCGCTCTCCCAAAGTGCCTCAAGATCCTCTTTGGTAAGCCTTTTGTTTTTCGGGATCGCAATTGCAGCGTCACCCTCGCCGGAAACGATAGCTTCGGCGAGAAGCATCCCCTTGACTTCGTCTTCTACCAGGTCCTTCTCAATTTCTCTTGCGCCGAAAAGCGCGAGGAGTTCCTCAGTAGTCTGGATACCGAAAGCCCTTAACATCATAGTCACGGGTATCTTTTTTCTGTTGTCGATCTTAACTGAAAGCACTTCGCCGGGGGCGAGGTCAAATTCGATCCATGCTCCGCGATCCGGTATAAGTTTGGCCGAAAATGATTCTTGTCCCGGAATGCCAAGTTCGGCGTTTAAATAAACACCTGCAGATCTTGCAAGCTGATTAACAACGACACGCTCAGTGCCGTTGATTATGAACGTTCCTCTTTCTGTCATTGCCGGGAAATCACCTATGTAGACTTCCTCTTCTTTGATCTCGCGAGTCTTCCTATTGGCAAGCCGAATCGTCGCACGCAGAGGTCTCGACCATGTAAGGTCCCTGCTGCGCGCCTCATCCAGACTCATAACCACCGGATCGACATAGTATCTTACGAATTCAAGGGCAAATGAACCGTCGTAGCTTTCGATGGGAAAAACCTCATCGAAAAGATCCTGAATACCCTGTGAAACTCTGGTATCAGGATCGGTATCAGCCTGAAAAAACCACTGATAAGAATTGCGCTGGACCTCAACAAGATCCGGTAGAGCAATTAGATTTTTTTCTTTTCCAAAAACCTTACGCTGCTCAAAAGCCTTGCCTGATGGAGTATTAACCTGCATGGGAGCAACCTCCCTGATTGGAGTATTTGGTGGGAATGTACAATCGTACAAATGGGCATTATAACAGAAAAGCGGCAACTGTCAATAGACAGGTGTCGCCTGTTTTTGATTTAAGTGGTGTCGAGAAAGCGGACCATAAGGCTGAAATCCTTAAAATCCATAAAATAAAAGCTCGCTGCGACTATATAAAAAATGATAATTTAATTGCGTCAAATCTTTACCTAAGACAAAAGTAATCCACCGCAATTCCGTCATTTTATCAGCACAATTAAAATTTGGCAATACCGACAATAAAGGGTGACAATAACGAGCGGCAAAAAAAGACTTCATCAATGGTCAGCGGTAAAATTTTACATATATTCCATACTTCGTTAAAATTGGATATATCAACAAGGAATAGACACATCGATGAAAGGAGAACAAAATGCAGATCGAAAATAAATTGAAAGAGTTGGGGATAGAGCTATTCTCCGACATCAAGCCCATCGGAAGCTATGTCCCTTTTGTAAGGACCGGGAACCTGGTTTACGTCTCAGGTCAGGGACCGAGCATCAAAGGAAAGTACGTTGACTACATAGGCAAGGTAGGAGGCGGTATATCAAAGGAAAAGGCAAAAGAGGCGGCAAGGGCGACCGCTGTAAACCTGATC
>JAAZCN010000177.1 GCA_012513245.1 Synergistaceae bacterium
CCTCCCTGCCGCTGAAGGATACCCCGTACAGCAAAAATACAAAATAAATATTGGTCAGGAACAGCCAAAAGAACGGGGCGGCCCTTATAGGGCCGCCCCGTTCTTTTGGTTTAAAAAGGCTCGCCGAGCCTAAGTTTAGATCCTATCAGCCACCGCCTCCGCCGCTACCGCCGGAACCTGACGAGGCATTCTTTTTGGCATTTTTGACTTTGTTGACCCCGTCTTTTCCCGGATTGTCGTCCTTTTGTGTTTCATCAAATATTTTTGGTATCCACATATCTTTAGTTGCCTCGGTAGTTTCGACGGCAACTTTAACCAATTCTTTCTTATTTGCTCCGGCCCCAACATTGACAATATTGATCGTTGTAGATATTTTTTGGAGAGTTGAGGTGTCAGTCTCTTTTTCCGTCATAGAATCAACGAACCCTACCCCGGCGTTAACTATTTCAAGGCCTCCTCCGACGATACCTCCGATCAGCACTATGCCGCCTAAAATAGCACCGCCGGTAGTTGCGGCTCCCATTGTCACCGCCGCTCCTGTAATGACCGTTGCCCCCGCAAGCACTGTCGTCGTTGCCAATGAAGTTGCAGAGGCTATGATCTCTCCGGCTTTGGCGGAGTTGGCTTCAGCGTTCGCATAATCCGCTTCAGAGGAAAGACCGACGTCCGCAGTTGCGCCCGCAATACTGTTCAGGCCGGCTTCAACACCGCTAAGGGATCCCGCATCCACGGCATAGGCAGGTGTACCGATTATCTGCCCGAGCATTTTCGCGAAGACGGATCTTTCCTCTTCTTCCATTTCAAGCATTGCCATTCTTGCCATTCTTATATTGCTTGCATACCTTTTTGCGCTTGAGCCGAGGTCTTTCATAAGCAGGCCCAGTTCAAAGCGCATGGCCTTCAGTTCCTCTTCTGTCGGTGCTTTTGCTCCCCTATATTTTGCGTCATACTGTGTTTTATAGAAATAACGCAGCCCCATTTCGGCGTCCACAAATGCCTTGCAATAAACAGCATGTTCTTTCTCGATCAGTTTCAGCTGCATCGCCTTAAGTGGTTTTCTTTCTAATATGATCACCCCACCCGACGACGGATCGGCAGCATTTGCAGGAGCGGCAGCTGTGGCCGGTGCCGGAGCTGAAGGTTTGACTGCAGCGGATCCTTCAGCTGAAGATGCCGGAGAGTCGTATTTGGAGGAAAGTGCAGCCTCTACAGGAAGCGACAATGAAATCAACGCAAGAGAGAGAATAAACAAAAATAAAATGCTTTTGTATTTGATCCTCATGTAGGTCCCACCTCTCCTTCTCTAATTATTTTTTTCAGCAAGGAATTTGTTGACTTCGTTTATCAAAACAGCTGCGATCGTTCCATCTTTTATCGGCAGCCACTTCTTGCTGCCTTCGCGGTAGATCTCCTTTTCGTTTGCATATACAGAGGCAAGTTTTACGTTGTACTTCCCCTTTTTTGTGTCGAAGACAAAGTAATCAAGACCATACTGTATAGGTGCCTTCCGGTGTTTCTTGGGGAGCTCTTTTCTGACCAGTGCTTTTCCCTGATCGGAATAGACGCTTTTGACCCAGAATGAGAC
>JAAZCN010000178.1 GCA_012513245.1 Synergistaceae bacterium
CATTCCTCATCACGCAAAGGAAGAATTTGCCACCGAACTTAAAGAAATATGGACCGCTCCGACAGAAGAGGATGCTCGCCGTCGGGCAGAGCGTTTAACAGAAAAATACGAAACACGTTTTCCCAAGGCTATAAAGATACTTGAAGATGGACTCGATGATTCGTTGACTTTTTATGCGTTAAAGGATGTAGATCCTAGAAAAATATCTTAAACTAACATGTTGGAACGCCTTAACAGAGAGATACGCAGGCGCACAAGGCCGATTGGGATATTTCCCAATGCTGAGTCATACATACGACTGGTAACAACCTATCTAATTGAGTACTCGGAAGATTGGTCGTCTAATAGAGCATATTTAAATTCTGAGGTAATGCAAAAGTTATCATTAAAAGCTGCATAGCTTAACAGGGGGCCTAATAAAATTGCGAACTTAATTTGACACTAGCTTCCGCTCAAAATATACATCTTGACCGTTATGAGTTGAACACCATTTCCGAGCGAAGCTGAACACCCCTGCCGCGTTAACTGAACAGTCCTGAAGTGCCCTGTTTAGGTGTATAATGCTAGCAATACAATAGATTGTGTTTGTAGGTCATTGAACTAACCCGTTATAAATTACCTTCATCGGATTTTAGCATAGCTTTACCCGCACCAAGCCCTGTTTATATAGGGCTACTTTAATATTTGGAGGGAAGCATGATGAAGAGAAGGTTTGTAGCAAGTATTATTTTGGCACTATCAATTGTTTTCATGTCACAAGTTTTTGTTGCTGCGGATGAGGCATAGAAAATAGGCGGTGTCTGGGATTACAAGTTAAGTGGCGAAGGCACCTACTATGGAGCCCCAGCAACAATGACAGAAAGCGGGAATTTACGTATTATCGTTGTAACATCAGGTGAAAAAGAAATTCTTGATAGTTACTCTCTAACCTGCCAAGGAAATACTTCAGTCCCGTCGTCAAGTTATAGCCATAATTACAATTATTCTCATAATGGCACATTTAACCCCTTAGAGTACGTTCCAGGGGCGCCCTTACAGGTTTTGTACGAACAGATAATAGATCAAACGAAAGTAATTATTACGCTTCAAATTTTACAGACAGGACCATATAGTGCCGTTGGTACTGCTACATTATATATTCCAGAAACAGAAGAAATTAACCAAGGAACTATAACTGCTTCCAAACCCCAGCCATCCAGTGGGGATGGTGGCGGCGGTGGATGCAACGCCGGTTTAGGCGCTTTACTCTTGCTGACACTTGTTCCGATCCTTTTAAAAAGTGAACACTAATATAAATTGAACGACAAATAATTATCAATAACACCAAAAAAGCTCCGCAGTCATTTGCCTGCGGAGCTTGTAATAGTCTGGAGTCGCCTCCCGGACTCGGACTGGGAATCCAGGTTACATATACCCTGGAGCAAACTCGCGGGGTCAGACCTACACAATTGACAGAAGTTTTAAGCACAACATTGCCTAAATGCCGGTCCATTCGAGAAATGGACACGGCAAGAGTTATTGGACGAACTTGATACTGTCGAGCTATTTGAAGCTCCCGGACATGGCCGTGTATTAGGAGAGATTACTAAAAAACAAGAAAAACCCTATGCAATCTCGGGAGTAAAACCGTTCTCGTTATAGATTCGGAAATAGAGGGTCCAAGGTTCTCTACTCAATAGTGAACATAAACATAGATCTGAGCGATTAGCTTGACCGAAACTTAACAAGTCACTAGAATTAGTTTATTGTCAGATATTTCTTATTATTTTATGGTGTAAAACACCAGCTAATACTTTACATCTGGGGGGGACCTGCATGAAGCGTACATTTTTACTAATGACCCTGCTGATTGTGGTGCTTTGTGCTATACCGGCAGAGGCAGATACAACTTATTACTATGTACCAACTGTTTATGTGGACCCTGATCCAACCTGGGTCCTTCATGATGAGCTAGTAAAGATAGTCTCCATGGTACTGCCATTCGAATATCAACCAACACCTCCGATAGCAGCACAGGAAAGATACCGTCAAATGCGTATCGACGCAGATAACCATCTATCCAATTTGGTCAACGAAACTTTAAGAAGGTCTATTAAAGAACTTAATAATGACGGGCTGCAAGAATATCTTAAAACCCTCAAAAAAAGCTGCATAGAAAAAGGTTTGTATTATACAACTGACCAGATCGACAACATTTATTCACTGACGTATGTCGATGATATTCACGAAGATCTTATTACAAGGATCACGTATATATTTGACACTAAAATGCACACATGTAGCGTTAGAATGTCTATCCCCAATTTTCGTTTTTCACGAATAGAGACTGCATCATATGTTGAACCCAGACCTAAAACACTCATCCCCAGAATTGAACAATATCTTGGTCTAAAACTTCTTGATTATAAGATCGAAATCTATAATAAATATGGTGTAGAGGTTCTCGGTGTAGAACCCAACGGTATCGCAGAGAAAGCCGGATTAAGAGCTCAGGATATCATCGTTAAAATTGATTCATATGACTTGACTGAATACAGCATTGAAAGAATGGCCTCTTATATTTATCTAAGAGCAGAACAACATGCCGTAGTAAGAATTAGATTCTTTAGGGGAACCACCCAGAAAATCACTCACCTTTCACTGTAAGGCAACAGAGTTCCACATGATTTCATTTCAGCCAATCAAGATGAACAATCTGATTGCATAAACTGAACATACTGACTATCAAAATTGCTCATGACCCCTTATAAAAAAAGCAGATGGACATAAAATTTTGCGTCCATCTGCTTTTTATTATGTTAGAGCCGTCGTCGGGAAAGCACCGTTTTCCAATTAGGAAAACTTATCAAATTAACCTTAGTGCCTGAACTATTTCGAAATTTTTTTGAGCTGCGGAAATCTAGGTTTTGTTTTTGACCCAGCCCTCATCGTCTCCTTCAAATGCCTATATCGGGGGGCTAGCGGCTTTTGTTTAGACATCGGAAACACAGTCATAACCTAAGTTCAAAGTCACTGGATTCCCGATACAAGCACTCGGGAACGACGGAGAGGGAATAAAGCAAAACAATAGAAGATACAGGCAAACCCTGGACCTGGATTCTCGATCTCGAAGCGCACTCGAAATAGTGCGGACACTAAGGTTGTTCTATAAGTTTCTCTAACGAGAAACGGTGTCCTTCTGATCAGGCATACGGGGATAACGGGAGGGGGCACAAGAGAGAAGAAGACGGGTACGAAATCTTAGGTTCTAAACCTCGCAACTGATTCGCAACTGATTCCCCACCGACTCCCGCGACGTGCAGCACGTCGTTACTTTACCTCATTGACTCCCAACTGATTTGCTATAGATTTCCCACTGACTCCCGCGGCACGTACTCTGCCGCAGCCCTTCACAATTCACAAACCCTGAATTCCTTGGATCACTTCAACTCTTTTCGAAACTGTCTGGCCAGAATTAATGACATTTAAACTTGATCCTGCTCAAGGAACTGCAAAAACTTAAAAAAATATTCCAGGGGTCTTCGAGCTAATCGTATACAGAGCTTCTGTGGCCGATTCTCACTACCAAAACAAGAAGCCGGCCGTCTTCTATCCTGCATAGGATACGCCATGCCCCACCCGGTAGCGCCATAACCCAGAGAGGTCGGATAGAAGGGCTTTTCCTCTGCTTCGTGGATTTTCAAGCTCGGCCAGATCGGCCAAATATTTAACAACACGGAGAGCCTCAGACCTGTCTAAAGAAGAAAGTTCTTTTTCGGCGCTTCTTGAAAATTCAACCTTCCAAACCAAGACGCGACCTCACTTCCTCTAGGGAAGATGAAGGCCTTCCGTCAATGATAAATTCTTCATATGCAGCGGCTGCAAGAGCAGCATCTTCAATATCGTCAAGATATATTTCGATAGCCTTTCTGGCATACCATGACTTTGTTCTGCCTGTTTTATCCGCCAGTTCCTCAAGCCGAGTCTCCAGTTGTTTATCTAGTCTGATTGCAAGCATTTTGTTGCCTCCCCTCAACTGCTATACAAGTATAGCAATATAAAATTGATCCGGCAATAAAAATTGAAAGCTACGACCAATTTACTCCTGACTTTAGAACTTTAGAGGACAAAAAGCGCCATAATCGCTGTGCAACAGCTGATTGCGGCATTCTAATTTCATCCTGTTATTTCAGATTGATACTCAAATATAGTTTGGTTCAGGCCCGTACAGACTCAGGGTCACTCAGAGGGGTCAGACCTACACAATTGACAAAAAGCCGGTATACAAACTTCGTACAGCATAAAGGCCGCACAAAACTAAACACTATGTTGGCCCCCTTGACCTCTTTAAACCGGACACTGAGATCGCCCGGCTTACAGGCTGCATTCGAGAATGCAGGTTGTAACAGAGATGTTCTTGAACGCAGGATCACGACTGTCGACACTCCATAGGGCAAAGTGCGACTTAAGGATTCCATGGGATACGGAGTTAACTGCTCGAAGTATAAGCACGACGACCTTGCAGGTATTGCCAGGGAAAAAGGCATGAGTATTTCCGAAGTCATCCGGCTGATCGATAAATTGTGATAAAAAAACAAACAGACAGATCACTTGAAGTCCGCATAAAAACGGATCCTGCATCGTTGAGGATACGACGGATATGTTCCGGCTACGAAAATAGGATGATCAAAAGAGCCGCTTGCGGCGCAACATCGTTTCAAAGAAGCTGTAAATGCTTACCAAAAACAGGATCCGAAAACCGAAGCTTCAGCGGATCCTGCCAACGAGATCCGTTACGGAAAACCGTAACTGTCCCAATGCTGAAAGTTATACCGCACTTGTCTTTTTTCATCAAGACTGGACATCAAAACCTGTTTTTTCTTGTCCTATTCTTAGATATTTAAACAAACTTCTAAAAAACAAGGTTTCGACTTTGTGAGGCGGCAAATTTGTTTTTTAAGACTTATTTACAGCTTGAAAAGTAGCGGAGAATTGGAGATCAAATAAATAGTCTAAAACCTGAGACGATGGGCCCCGGCTCAATGGCATACCGGGGAGACGAAGAAAGTGGCATACCGGGGAGACAAGAGGGGTTATTTCGAGCACTAAGGATAATTTAAAAAGTTCTCCTAATCGGAAAACGGTGCTCCCCCGATAGAGGAATTCGAGGGAGACGATGAGATGCCCGGCCCTGAAGTACTAACAACTGATTTGTCACTGATTCCCAACAGGTTTCCAATTGACTCGCGCAGAAGGGTGTACTCTGCAGAAATATCTGGTGCCGGGAGGGGGG
>JAAZCN010000179.1 GCA_012513245.1 Synergistaceae bacterium
GCATAGCTCAATTGGTTAGAGCACTGGACTGTGGCTCCAGAGGTTGGGGGTTCAATTCCCCTTGCTCACCCCACTTTTTTCTAATGGTTAGTATGTTTACTTTGGACGTTCCTAGCTTTTTATGGGGCGTCTTTTTTTATGCTCGCCCCTCCGCGCCTCACTCTGCAATAAACGGAGTCATCGCATACCTATTGTATTTCTGGTTTTATCTTATTATCACAATTGCATAATCCGCCCTGACTTGTTTTCAGAGTAAATAGGCGCCCCTTAAGGGGCGCCTATTTGTTTATTCAGAAATTCGTTTGCTGGTGTGGAACTCTTCTTTTTAGCGGCGTTTTTTGTAAAAAAGTGCCATGGATAATGCAAGAAGTATTGTTATAGGAGCAAACCCCACTGAGCAGCCGTTAGAGTTCTCAGCGTTCAGAACTCTAGTCGCCGTTCGTCCGGCCGGATTTGTGTCAAGCGCTGCTGGCAGAACGGGTGATGAGAGAATCATCCGCAAAGGTATGGTCTGTGGGGTGTCAGGCGCCGTGTAGAGCATCTGAACGAGATATTCTTCTCCGTTCTGGAGCATTGGGATGTTTCTTTGGCTCACGAAACCGCTCGCATTCCTAAGGAATACAGAAGAGTTGAGAAGCGCACTCTTTTGATTGGTATTTTTATCGGTAAATTTTATCGTAGCTTGAATTATAGCCGTCTTGCCTGGAGCAAGTGTGGTTGTTTCACTCCCGAAAGAACCGTCAGCGTTCAGTGGCAGAACCGACATGGAATCTGGAATAATAGTAAGACTCCTGCCGTTTGACTGTGATTCAAGAAAACGTGGTCCCTTAGATCTGTTAGTGGGTTTTATTGGTGATACAGACAGCTTGTCTGGGTCATAGACGCCTACAAGTAGGTGACCATGGTCGTTGTTGGTCTGCAAATTTCCTCCGTCTGTAGTAAGCGTAATATGGAGATAGCCTACCGTTTGTGTTGAGTCCGTCATAAAGGTGATGGGCAAATCATACCAGTTATCACTCGTACCGTTGTCGCGTCCTGGGATGAAGCCGATCGTCTTCCATTGTATCGGTGTGGCTTTCGTGATATCAGGGTCCCTGTAGCCCGGTGTTATTTTTTGAAAGCTGAACGTAACAGTCACCTTGTCTGTCTTGATGAAGCTGTAGTTGTAGACACGAATTTTCGTCTTAATTTCCGTGTTGATGGGAAAAACTTGTACGCTGGAACCGTTTTTACTAACGATATCCCCCTCGTCGAACACGAGCCCTCGGATACGTTTCGCATCACCGGAGAATGGGTTCGCTTGCCACTTACCACCATTAATAACCCATTTGCGAGGTAGATTCAGTGCAGGGTCTGCAGTTTCATTATAAGGAGATGTGTCGCCCCAAATTGCCGAGTATTTCTTGTAGAGGTTTGGCACAGCATAAGCTACGGAAAGAACACCCGAATCGCTAGTGTAAATAGCAGCATCAACCTTAAATTGTTGGTCTCCTGGTGTCATACCAGAGGGACTTATGTAACTTGATACACCTGGCCATGAAACTGTAACGCCACCAAGTTTACTCTGATCTGACGTTGTAATTGAGTCGGTTGAGTAGGAAGAGTCACCGGAAAGGTTGGTACTATAGATTCTCTTATACGCAAAACCTCTTGCAGGAAGATTAGAGTTTCCGTATCCAGAAACGGTGTTTTTAAGTGTACTTAGATCTTCTTCATGCGATCTAACTTTCATAGTAAAATTACTGGAAGTGGGGTCTACGTTGCCCATAATTTGTCCCAAGCTCTCTGCAAGAACAAGACCGTTAATGTCCTTCCAAAAATCGTTAGGTTTATTTGCTGCCCCCAGCGGATAATCACGGGTATCCTTCAGTTTTTTTGGATATGAAAACAAGTTTAATCCATTATGGTTAGGTTCATACCAATCAATTTCTTTGCCCGGTGTCGGAGCAAAGGTCGACTCTATTTTCTTAGGAACAATAAACTGAACAAACCTTCGATATTCCTGCCCTTCGTCAATAACAGAAGCCTGTGACTCAGGGAATAGTACAGGGTAACGCCAGACATCATGTGTATTGGCACGGTAATATATCTGGTCGTCATATTGTGCTGTGGCCGTAAGAAAACTTGTAATAGTCACGGTCTCAGATTCAGTATTCTTTGAAGCAGTTTCTTTTAAATATTTTACACCAGTTTCTAACATCTTTGCTGGCTCACGTACGATGTGGGTCTGCGTAAGCGTGAAGCCACTTGCGGAACCAAAAGTTCCTGCGCTAGTAGATGTTTCAATGGTTCCATGGTCATTAGCTTTTTGACCTATAACTGATGTGGAGTATCCATTTAACACCGCAAAAGCATCCATAGTTTGCTGTTTACCGTCGTTTGAGACCATATCCCAATGTCTAGGGGGTGCTTGAACAATAAATATTGGCTCAATATTATCGTACACCGTGAAGCCGGAGGGTTCTCCCAGTATCATACTGTCGTCATCAATGTCAGCGGCCGTAATTGTCGGAACAATAAAGCTCTTCGCTTGTCCGTTTGATTTTGTTCCTTGTCCGATCAGCTTTAGACCAGATGTGGCGTTCCACGTGAAAATGCCCCAGCGAATGCCAAGAGAACCAGATGTCCCAGGACTTGTTGAGACGAGACCAATTTGCTTTCGTACCTTCTCTGTATCGGGGTAGGCAAACATACCAGTGTCCATTGAAAAGCGCGCTCGAGTGTCGTCCATCCACCAGTTGCTGTAATTGTCGGTTGATATGCAGTAGCTTATCACGTTTCCGCTATCGGGGTCAGAAAGATCAACTACACCGTCCTTAATGGGCCACTTATGGATGTTGATGTTTAGCTTTCTGTAGTCATCCTCCTCGGTATGTATATGGACTAACTCACCGAATCCGTCCCCGTCGAGGTCAGCAATTGAGGCTTCCACTGCAGGCATCGGATCATTCTCATCCTTGTTCACCGCTGTCGTACCTACTTTTTTTGCTGTGATAACTTTTTGGATTTGTCCGTTAACGATCTTGTAGACGTCCAGGTAGAGTTGCGAACGTTTTTTTGCTTTGTCTGTCAGCCCGTGAAATACGGCCATTTCGTCGTAGCCATCCCCATCAAGGTCACCCATGGTGATAGCCACGCTGTCGTACTCGCTGTACCATCGACCAACTTCTTTGCCCTCATCGTACAAACTGAAGTCCCACTGAGGATCTTCTGAACCGTCATACTCCAGTCGAATAATTCTAAGATGGTTGTTGTGTCTGTAATCTTGGTACCAACGGTCAACCTTTGTGTAATAGAGCCCGATCTCAGGTTTGCCATCGCCGTCCATGTCGCCTATGGCCATTCGGATGCTATTGGGCGGTCTCTTTTTATCTTGTCCTTGTACTCCGCTGTCTTGAGTTGTGAATTCCATCAAAGGTCCTGTCCATGCCTTGACGTTTCCCAATCCGCTAAGGGAGTCGTATAGGGATTTACCGTCTATAAAAAGGAGTGCTACTTTCATATTTTTGTAGTCGTTTTCTCCAGTTGGGTTGTTGATAGGGTTAGTGATGTAGCTCACCACCCAGTCTGTATATCCGTCATTGTTCCAGTCCCAAGCTACAGTGTCGTGAAAAATGTTTCGGTTGAGTTGGGACTCTTCCTTCGATGCCGGTGCTTTAGGGTTGAGTGAATGCCACTTGTACTTGAAGTGAGGTCGGTTGATGCCGGTTATCTTGACCCGTCCGATACGTTCGATGTTTCCTTCGTTCTCAGCTCGGCCAGTCAGCTCCATCCAGAGTTCAGTTTTGTCTTCGTTAGAATCATCCCGCGTTAGATAAGAGGTACAAACTATTCCTGAGGGAACTCTCTCGAAGGCCGTTTGCCCCATAAAACCGTCGGTATTGGTAAGGGTTCGAGTCTGAGGAACAACTCCAAATGCCTGTGTTTGGGAAAAAACGGTATTACCGACTCCAAAATCCTCTTTTGTACTCGTCATTACGTTTGAGCCATAGTAGTCCGAGAGGTTGGTTTCGAGATCAGTTTTGATGTCTGCTGCCTGACCTCTGTATGTCTTAAGCCCGTTATCGATATCCATGAAAGAAATGATAGCCCTGTGCTTCGGGACAATAACTTTTTCATAACTTCCACCTAGTGGTTCAATGGGATTATCGCCCTCAAGTGCGATTGTAGAGCTCGCCAGACCAATCCCTATTGCTATTATCGCTGCAAGTGCAATGAACTTCCATCTTTGCCATCGTTTTCCGCCATGGCAAGTGTCGTTATTTTTTACTTTATACATGTGATTCCCTCCGATGATAAGATATCTTCTTCAAAAACAGGTATCTGTTCATTTTGTCTTCGGGTATCACCTTATTATAGAAAGTGATCTTTTTCCGAAAATTAATTTGTTTTTACAAAAACAGATATACAACCCTTTGAGTATAGGGTAAAAGTGATGTCCTTGCCATCCTAAATCCGAAGGAATGACCATAAGGAATTTATTAGAAGGTGTTTACCTTGATTAGTAAGGCAAAAAGCTTTCTTTAGCTGAAAGTCTTTTACAAACGCTATTCTAATATTTGTATTAAATTCTTCTTGAGAGTTTATAACTCCCGAAAAGGCGGTTTTTCTAATAAGTCTGACACGGTAATGAAAAAGAACAAAAGTAGAATTTTCACAAAAACTGTAGGGTGGTTGTGGAGTAGTTGCGGATGTCCTTGACAACCCTATTTCAACCGTTATAATATCTTCTCGTTGAGATAGGTAAAGGCTGTTAGCTCCATCGGTTGAGCAGCTGATTCTTAATCAA
>JAAZCN010000180.1 GCA_012513245.1 Synergistaceae bacterium
AGAGGTGAAGTAAGTAGGGACACCGTTGGTCCTTATAAGAACTCTGTCTTTATCGTCTCCGAAGAGGGTGGATCTGAACCAGAGAGCCCCCTTTTCTTCGTATGCGAAATCTCTATTTTTAAGTTCTTCCATTGCCGGATCAACAAGATTATTGTCATAAAGGGATTGTTCAGAGAACCAGACGTCAAAGGTTACTCCGAACTCTTCCAAGTCCTTACGGATCATTTCGGTAACTATTTTAGCTGTCTCTGTTGAAAAAAATGCAACACTCTCTTCAGGCGGTTTGTTCGCGAGTTCGTCTCCATACTTGTCCACGAAGATTTTAGCTATATCTATCATATATTCTCCATGATAACCGTCTTCGGGAAAAGGGGCTTCGTCTCCTCTTCCGATAGCATCGAAATAGCGCGACTGGGCTGATTTACCCAGCAGTTCCATCTGGAGCCCGGCATCATTTATGTAGTATTCGCGTTCTACTTTCCAACCTGCAAAATCAAGTATTGAAGCTATGATGTCCCCTACAGCAGCCCCTCGTCCATGTCCCATGTGTAAAGGACCTGTAGGATTCGCGCTTACAAATTCCACTTGGACTCTTCGCCCCTTACCTGAGTTAACTCTACCGTAATTTTCACCCTGTGATATCGCATTCTTTACTGCCTCTGTGATCCAGTTTGAAACAAGAGTGAAGTTGATAAAACCAGGTCCTGCTATATCAGCCTTTTCAACAATTTCTCCAAGCGGTACCTGGTCGATTATCTTCTGTGCAAGTTCCCTTGGTTTCATCTCTAAAGGCTTGGATAACTGCATGGCTATGTTCGTTGCCCAATCGCCATGTTCGGCCTGTTTGGGCCGTTCAAGACGAACCACAAACCCCTCAGGTATATTTTTATCGCCATCCAGGGCAATCTTTTCAACTACTCTTTCAAGTATTTTTTTTAGTTCTTCTGTCATGTTCTGCAAAATCAAACACTCCTCAATAATTAAAGACTTCTATTTTCTAAAAGGAAGGTCCAGCACAGGCCATCTCATACAAGCGGCAAGCTCTTCTTTTAAAATTGCTGCAAGATTATCATCAATCTTGACGTTTTTTACAGTCCACGTGCTGTCGGCAATGAGCTGGGCTTTTTTAGGCCAATGCACTATCGATTCTCTTAGAACAGCCTTTGTACCTTCTCCAAGTTTCTTAAGCGGAGGAGACTGGATCATTTTATACCCCGAAGGCATGTTAATCCTGACTTTTTGATCAATTATAAAAGGGAAACGCAAGGTATAGCTGCTTTCATTTCCTATCATCTCACCGACCCTGGAAGGAATTCCGCCGGGTAGACGCAGTAAAAGATTACCTCCCAACACAATTCCGGGTACACACTTTACCTTGAACTCAAGTTTGTAACCGGTTTTGGTAGGTCCCACTGAAGTTGGGTCGAGCACCATACCGGGAATGGCAAAGTTAACTCTTTTTTTAAGAAAATCACTCAACCCACTCTGTAAGGGCAGGTATCCGTCTGACATCAACTGAGCCCAGCCTCCGTTAACAGTGAGCACCAGAGTACCCTCTGCTGAGCCGCTCTCGGTGAGGTCAAGTTTCCATAAAAACTCTAACTTGTGGTCCGATGGGCTTCCCGAACTTACAGTTTTCTTTTCAGAATTCCCATCTTTTAGACGATAGAGAATAGCTCCGGTTACAGACGGAGCTGTTACTCCGTAAGCAGATGTCTGGCTAGCCTGATAGAATTCACTCTTGCCGCCGTTGGACGAGAGTTCAAGTACCGGCGCTGTCCAAAGGCTTGTAGAGGCAGGTCTTCCTTCGTCAAGTTCAATTGATGTCTGCCACCATACCTTTGAATCCCATCCCAGAGAACGCAGCCACTTATTCAGAATAAGTGTCTGTTCCCATGGAGTCCATGGACCATCTTCAGGTATATTCTCAGGAGATCTGACCCAGTTGAGTGGATACCCAGAGAGTTTTTTAGATGGCTGTGATATCCATTCCATGAGCTTAAGACCTGTCTTCGTTTTATCTCCAGAAGAAATCGATTGCGGAAACTTTATAGACGGGAATTTCGCTACTAACTCATCCATCGCAGAAAGACTTTGGTTTACACCTTTCCTTGAACTGAAAGATAGACCGGGTCTCTTATAAACTACAAAACCTTCGCCATTCCATTTTTCCTGATTCATGACCGTCCATTTATACTTTTGCTGTCCGGATGATTTCGTGACAACAGGGTCTTTAATGTCTCTACCATAC
>JAAZCN010000181.1 GCA_012513245.1 Synergistaceae bacterium
AACCTTTTCTTATATGGTCCTGCACAATTTGGAGCCTTCCCTTGACAGGGTCGAGAGGTTCTGTGAGTTTAAGTGCCTGAATAAGCGGGAGGCCGGATTTCAGAAGCGTCCCGGTCTGTGAAAATATCATTGAGAATGCAATGTTTTCCTTTATCTCCCTGAATATCGGAATGGTAATGTTCCTTCCGCTTCTGCGGAGAAATATGAAAACGATCAAAAGAGCGATCAGGAGAGGTATGAAGCCCATCGTTACAGCATCAGAGATAAAGATCAAAAGACGGGTCACAAATGGAAGTTCCGCTCCTGAATCAATTACGAGCGCTGTCAGCCTTGGGACCACAAACGTAAGGAGGAAGACTACCACTGCCATTCCAACCACGAACATCAGGAGCGGATAGGTAAGCGAAGAACGAAGCTTCCTTCGGAGATGGACCTCGTTGTGTATCAGTTCCGCGGCTTTCTCCAGAATATCAGGAAGCGAGGCGGATCTTTCCCCTGATTCGACCATGCCGACCAGGCTCTCCCTAAAAACCCCTGCGACACGCATTGAAGCCGCAAGTGAACGGCCGCCCTCGACAGATTCCCTCAGCTCAGTGTAGATAGGTCTTAGGAGCTTATTTCTGGTCTGTCTCTGGAGCAGCCTAAGCACTTCAGTTATGGAAAGTCCGCTTTTGATGTAGGAAGAGAGTGTTATGCAGAAGAGATGCTGATCTTCCAGGCTGATCTGCCTGGCTCTCTTCCTGTGCCCGGAGAAAGGGTTGAGCTTTCTGCTGCTTTCTTCTTTTATGCTTACTACTGTCAGTCCATCGGACACAAGTTCCCTGAGCAGCTCATTCTCATTCGCCGCTTCTTTACGGAGCTCTTTTTGACGGCCGTCTGCCGTGTAAACTTCAGCTTTAAAAAGGGGCAAGTCTTATACCTCTCCGACCACCCGCAGCATTTCTTCGGGGGTTGTCTCGCCGTTTGCAACTGCCTTTATGCCCAGTTCGAGAAGGGTGCAGAAACCATTTTTTCGTGCCAGTCTTCGCAGTTCGGAAGAAGGGGCTTTCTCCGCTATGGCTGCCTGTATCTCCGGTGTGACGTCAAATTGCTCATAAAGGCCGAAACGTCCGATATACCCAGTTCCTCTGCATTTTTCGCATCCTTTTCCCCGCCATGCCATATCTATTCCATGCTGAAGGATCACTCCTGATGCAGGGACCTCTTCTCTGCAATGGGGGCAGATCCTCCTTACAAGTCTTTGTGCGACTACTCCGAGCAAAGAGCCTGAAACGAGGTACGGTTCGATCCCCATATCGATAAGTCTTGTTACTGCGCTGATCGAATCGTTAGTGTGCAGCGTTGAAAGCACCAGGTGTCCGGTAAGCGAAGACTGTATGCCTATGTGGGCCGTGTCAAAGTCGCGCATTTCTCCTATCATTATGATGTCGGGGTCCTGACGGAGTATCGACCTGAGGGAAGAAGAAAATGTAAGTCCTGCCTTGTCGTTTACCTGGACCTGTCCGACGCCCGGGAGGTCGTACTCAATGGGATCTTCCACAGTTATAATGTTCACTTGGGGCCTTGCCAGAGCCTGGAGGATCGCATAAAGG
>JAAZCN010000182.1 GCA_012513245.1 Synergistaceae bacterium
CCTCTTGTTTTTTTGTGTGTCCATGATAGCGCAGAAAAGTTGCTCAAATAATGAGCAGCCCCGTACTCGATTCTTTGCCTGGCAATGAATACTGTTACATTTCTGTTACAAAGTTTATACACAGTCTTAACTCTCACGGACTATACTTCACACAGCATGGTTAATAAGAGGAGAAAATTATGAGAAAAATTGTTTTCGCGGCAGTAATGGTTGCAGTGTTTCCACTCTCAGTGACTGCATTTGCAGGGCAGATCGTAATGGATGGGTCGACGACGGTCCTTCCCTTCGGGCAGATTGCGGCTGAACAGTTTTCAAAACAGAATCCCAACGTAAAGTTTTCTGTTTCCGGAACAGGCACAGGAAACGGATTCAAGTCCCTTGCAGAGGGGGGCACACAGATAGCAAATGCCTCAAGGTTCATAAAGGATTCAGAGATCAAGGCATGCATGGACAAAAAGGTTTACCCTGTCCCCTTCGCAGTAGCCCTTGACTGCCTCGTACCGGTAGTACATCCTTCGAATCCTCTCAAGTCGCTCACAAAGGCACAGCTTAAGGATATCTATTCCGGCAAGATCACCAACTGGAAGGAAGTTGGAGGAAGCGATGCCCCTATAGCGGTCATTGGGCGTGATACTAGCTCAGGCACCTACGGAACGTGGCAGGAAATGATAATGGATGCCGGAGGCAAGACAAGAGTTACACCAAGAGCTCAGGTAATGGCCTCCAGCGGTGCAATGATGACAGCAGTTGCGCAGAACAGGAAAGCGATCGGTTACGAAGGTATGGGCTATATCAGTAAATCAGTGAAAACACTCGCAATTGACGGAGTGGCAGGCACAGCGGCAGGCGCACGCAGCGGCAAATACCCCCTTTCACGCTACCTCTTCATGTTCACCAACAGCTGGCCTAAGGATGATGTGCTTGCTTTTATCAACTACATGCAGAGCCCCGCGGGGCAGAAAATAGTAAACAGTACTGGTTTCGTCTCCCTTCAGGAAATGAAATAAAATATAGCCAAGACGAGCGGCGGAAAAGTGGTTAGTCTTTTAATATAAATTTTTACAGAGATCAAGAGATCGGAAAGGGAACGAGTATTATGAAAGAGCGACAGGAGAAAATCGTTAGCGGCTTTGGAGGCAGAGGAGACAGAAATATTTCAAATTTTGTCCGTTCTGTTTCCATGGTTGGTATTCTGATTATGCTCTTTATCTTAGGATTTCTGGTCGTGAACGGGATGCCTGTGCTAAAAGAATCGTCTCTGTCAGGGATATTCCTCAGCCGAGACTGGTATCCCGCCGAAGAGCCTCCGGCACTGGGGATGCTTGCCCTGATAGCCGGTACCCTATCTGTGACGATGCTGTCGAGCGTGATAGCACTTCCGATAGCCCTTGCACTTGCCATATTCACAGCCGAAATAGCACCGAGAAGATTCAAGGTTTTCTTCAAGGTTCTGATGGAGTTGCTTGGCTTTTTGCCCTCTATCGTCCTAGGTTTCTTGGGGATGATGATCCTCGCCCCTTGGATGCAGGAGCGTCTCAACATAGCGACAGGGCTCAATTTACTAAATGCCTCTATCCTTCTGGGATTTCTTATAATACCGGTAGTTGCTTCACTTTCGGAGGAGGCTCTTTCAGCAGTACAGCAGGAACTTAGGGATGCCTCTTATGCTCTCGGAGCTACACGCTGGGAGACAATTCGTAGAGTCGTAGTCCCCCATGCTTTGTCCGGCATAACAGCCGCGGCTCTATTAGGGATAATGAGAGCGCAGGGCGAGACAATGATCGTGCTTATGGCTGCGGGCGGAGCCGCAATCATTCCACGTCTGTTGACCGATCCGGTAAGACCTCTTACGGCCGCTATAGCATCTGAGATGGGGGAGACTTCGGTTGGAAGCACGCACTACCATGCACTCTTTTTTGCGGGTCTTATCCTACTGGCGATAACGCTTGCTATAAATCTGGCCTCTTTCTACGTAGAGAAGAGAAAGAGATAGATAATGGACAGGAATCGATATCGCAAAATCATAGACTTCTCTATGACTTCACTTTTCTGCTTGGCGGCCTTTATGCTTGTGGCAGTAATTGCCGGAGTTACGGCCTTTTTATTCAAAGAGGGATGGCAGATCCTTTCATTAGATTTTCTGATTGAGCCACCAAGGGACGGCATGACGGCAGGTGGAATAATGACCCCTCTTGTAGGGACGATACAGCTGGTACTTGTTTCCATGGCCGCGGCGCTGCCGATAGGTATTATAACCGGGCTTTACTTTGCAGAATATTCAAAGGATGATTGGCTGACCAAAGTACTGAGAGTATCAATAAGATGCCTTGCGGGTGTTCCCTCGGTCATCTACGGACTCTTCGGCCTTTCCTTTTTTGTCGTATTTTTAAATTTTGGATCAAGCCTACTTTCAGCGGGTCTGACTCTTGGATGCCTCTCATTGCCGCTTATAGTCACAGTATCTGAGCAGGCTTTCCTGACAGTCCCTCAGGACTACAGGGATGCATCATACGCTCTCGGGGCAACAAAGTGTCAGACGATCCTGAAAGTTGTTCTGCCTTCAGCGGCCTCGACGATAATTACAGGGACTATATTATCAATAGGGCGTGTCGCTGGAGAGACTGCTCCAATAATGTTCACGGGGGCCGCCTTTTTCGCACCTGAAGTTGCAAAGAGCGTCTTTGATCAGGTAATGGCTCTTCCTTATCACATTTACGTCCTGGCTACGGCATCTACTGACCTTGAAGCTACGAGGCCGATACAGTACGGCGCTATTCTTGTACTTATAGGATTGGTGCTCGGAACCAGCGCTATAGGCGTGATAGCAAGGTCAAGGCTTGCAGCCAGGAGCGGGAGGCAATAATATGAGCAATGATCTTTTTGATGTGCAGATAAAGACAGTCGGTCTGGATTTATTTTACGGAAATAACCAGGTATTGAAAGATATCACATTTAATATTGGACGCAAAATGGTAACGGCCTTCATAGGGCCCTCAGGCTGCGGCAAGAGTAGTTACATCAGGTGTCTGAACAGAATGAATGATTTTATTCCTTCGGCGAGGATAACGGGAACGATAGAAATGGAAGGAGAGAACATACTTTCTTCCAAAACTGATGTTATAGCTCTGAGGCGGAAGGTCGGCATGGTTTTTCAGAAACCAAATCCATTTCCAATGTCGATATATGAAAATGTTGCTTATGGTCCAAGGCTGAACTGGATAAAGGATAAAAGTGCCCTTGATGAGACTGTCGAAAAAAGCCTTCGTGGAGCAGCTCTCTGGGACGAGGTAAAAGACAAACTCTCTTCTCCGAGCACAGGGCTTTCGGGAGGCCAGCAGCAAAGGCTCTGTATTGCAAGAGCCATTGCGACCCAGCCGGAGGTACTTCTTATGGATGAGCCCACGAGCGCACTTGATCCGATGTCCACTGCTAGAGTAGAGGAACTCATAAGGGACCTTAAAGAAGATTACACCGTTGCCATAGTCACACACAACATGC
>JAAZCN010000026.1 GCA_012513245.1 Synergistaceae bacterium
GGCAGGTGTGTTGCAAAAAATGAACCTCTTGTACAATCTCTCTATTACTATATTTATAGGCTTTTTGACATTAAACTTAGGCTCATAATGATAGCCAGTCCTCTTCATGATTTCACGAATACGGCATCCTTCTTTTTCGTACATTCTCCTGATATACTTAATATCGTCCATTGTGAGCATCCTTTCTTTCCTCCTCAGGTCGTCAGATAACCAGAGGATATAGGTTTGAAGGGGAGATCGCAATGGACTCATTTGTCTATGCCTACTTTTACACTTTTTGATTGCGTTTCGTTACACTTTTATTATGCACTAAACACTAAAAAGACATAAAAAATATTAAGCCTGTTCAGATTTGATATCTAAACAGGCTTAATCGCAGTACCTATTTGCGGAAAAATTTGGAGTTAGAATGATTACATTGTTTAAAATTTGTAGAAAACGAGTCTTTGTAATAGAATGACCGAAGCTAATAAAGCTTCTCGTACTAATCAAGGCTAAAAGAGCGTTTAACCGATTTAATTTGATAAAATATTTGTTTTCAATATCCGCTGACCTCATGTTTTAGAGGAGGAAGATAAATTGGCATTAAAAGAGGAGCATAGCAACCAAAATATCATGTCCGCTGTGGTAATAGCTGTCCTTATCTTTATTGTCTCTGCGCTGATATTTATGAATATTATATACAGTAGTACCAAGAAACAGCTCTTTGCAACAATGCATGATCTTGAAAGGCAGAATGTTCTCAGAATTAAACAGAATCTTGAGACAAACAAGAACTTTGTGTCGAGCATCTCGATAAATCTGGGCAGAATGACAGGGGATCTTGATTCAAATGAGGCAATAAATTATGTAAAGGGGTATAGCTGGTTTGCAGATTTTGGCACGCTCTACCTCATAAAAAGAGACGGAGGTATGTCCTTTGGCAAGATTAACAGTCAAGCTGAGAGGAACTACTACACAGATCTTATATCGAAAAATAGTTCTTACTCTGATATAAGGGTATTCAATTCAGAAACAGGCAGTTATCTTGCCATCAACTCACCCATAAGAAATCATAATGAAACGATTGGAGTCCTATCCGCAAAGTTGTTCAGAAACAGACTGAACCAACTTGTGACTTTTAATATTTTCAACGGAACAGGGTTCTGTTATCTTCTCTCGAAAGACGGATCAATCATTGCAAGGTCAAACCATCCTATAGTAAATAAAAAAGCAACCACCCTTGATGAACTTTTTTCAGCCTCAGGGAGAACTGAATGGAAAGAAGATTACACCTCTATTGTCGACGGAATGGAAAAAGGGACTGCTGGAGAGACGATATACCCGGTCAAAAACGGCAACAGAGTTGTCTGTTATGCGCCGGTGGAGGTAGCGGGCATGTACCTTCTTACTTCTGTTCCTGAAAATGTTGTTTTTACCTCTGCCACGGGATATTTTTTGAAGGGGCTGCTCTTTGTTCTCATTTGCATGGCAAATTTCGCAGTATTTATGTGCATTTTTTTAAGGAAAATGAAGAAAAACAATGAAATTATCAGATACTCGAACAGGGAACTTTCCCAAGTGTACGACAACATGCCCGGGGGGATAGTAAGATATGTCCTCGATGGAAAAAAGTGGAATATGAAATCGGCTAACAAAGGTTTTTTCAAGATAATAGGCTATTCAGAAAAAGTATTTGCAGAAAAGTATGAGAATAATTTTTTTAACCTCATATCGAAGCCACTGTCTATGGGGTTAAAATTGAGTGTACTGCGTAAGATCCAAAAATATGAACCCATTGAGACTGAAATGAAAATGGTTGCCGGAGATGGCAGTCCTAGGTGGGTCAATTTCAAAGTGGACTATGTCAAGGAAGATAACTGTCCAAAGGAAATGGTGGTTATATTTTCTGACATCACTAACATCAAGACAGCTAACCGGGAGTTATATGTAAGTAAGGAACAGTTTGATATAGTCAAGAGACTTACAAATGTCATATTTTTTGAATGGAATATTGAAACAGGTATTATTTCACCCTCTTCAAATTTCCTTGATTTCTTTGATCCTCTAGACAGTTATGAAAATTTTCCGTACAGCATCAAAGACTACAGTGCTCTTTGCCAAGAAGATGCGAAGGCTTTGATCTCTCTTTTTGAGCAGTTTAAAGCAGGACTTAAAGAAAGTTTGGTAGAGGTTAACGCCGTCAACAAATTTGGGGATGCCGTATGGTATAGAGCCTTTATGTCTACTATATTTGATGAATCAGGCAAACCTGTAAAGGTAGTTGGTCTACTCACTGACATAGACGAGCAAAAAAAGAAACTTCAGTCTGCTGAAGAGCGTGCAAGTAAGGATCCGCTCACCCAGCTCTACAACAAGACGTCCACAAAGGATCTTATCGAGAGTTATATAAGCAGCACTCAAAGCCAGGGAGCATTTATGATGCTTGATATCGATAATTTTAAGCTTGTCAACGATACACACGGGCATCTTTACGGCGATGCCGTCCTCAGCGAACTTGCTCATACCCTTAAATCTCTTTTTAGGGACTCCGATATAACGGGTAGGTTCGGTGGAGATGAGTTCGTGGTCTTCATGACCAATGTCAAGGAAACGATGGTAGTGCAAAAGAAAGCTGAAAGCATACTGAAAGCCTTCTATAGATCTTTCCGGAAAGAGGGAATAGAGTATGGTATATCCTGCAGCATAGGAATATCTCTTTATCCGTGGGATGGAAACACTTATGAGAAGCTAATGCGAAAGGCGGACCTGTCTCTCTACTCATCAAAGAACAGCGGAAAAAATCAATATAATTTCTATTCAGATTCTATGGATATCAATGATCTGTCAAGAAACAAGGGAATTTGGAAAACGACAGAGATCAACGCAATTCACGGATTTGTCCAGAAAAATTTCAGGGAAAATGTTGCAGAATATATTCTTAAACTGTTCTCCCAGTATGAAGACGTTGATAAAGCGGTACCTATACTTCTTGAACTTGTTGGAAAGTCTTTTGCTCTGGGACGGATAGATGTTGCTGTGTTCTCAGAAGACGAAACATACCATGAGATCCTGTATGAATGGTGTGATGATGGAGTCTACTCAATTAAAGTGGAAGGAAAAGGATTTGTATCGGATGAATGGTCTTTGATAAAGCCACATCTTAATGAAAACAATATTGTTTTATGCAACGATGTAGAAAGAGGTGTTCCTGATTTCCTTAAAAAGGACGATATGTGTGACAGGGGCGTAAAATCAGCTATGCTCTGTTACATTGTTGAGCATGATAAAAGAAAGGCAGTACTTGTTTTTGAGCATTTTAGAAAGAAGCATATTTTCACAAAGGAAGAAATGGATACTATACGTACTATATCTGATACTATAAGCCTCTTTGTCCTTAGGGCGAGAGAGCGTGCTCAGTATGATGAAAAAGAAGCCCAGATGAAAAACTGGGAGCTAATGCTGGATGAGACTGACGAGGTCGTCTATGTAAGTGATGCAGAAAACTA
>JAAZCN010000183.1 GCA_012513245.1 Synergistaceae bacterium
ATGTTTTCCCTCACCTTCACAATGGGGCTACAGAAACAAGGCCTCTCTTCCTGTACAGAATGATCGTAGTCAAAGATTTATTGCCGGTTTTTACAAAAACAGAAGCCATCATATCGTTCCTTTTACAGGCTGTCCTGTCCTGCTTCCAAAACTCGAGTCAAACGTTACCTCCCTCTTAAATGATTTGAAAGATGCAGGACTTCAGGGGTGGAATGAGAACAATAACCATCTTATTGGTTTTATAAGACATCTTGTGTTCCGAACCGCGAAATTGACCGACCAGAGCCTCTGCGCAGTTGTTGCCGGCAGATCTGCTAACAGGGATGAGATGCGGAAATTAAAAAATTTAGCCGCCGCACATTCAGATGATTTCAAAGGTATGGTATTTAACAAAAACATATCAAAGGGTAACTTTATCTGGGGAGATGAGTTTACTTCTGTCTATGGTGAGACAGTTATGCAGGAGATCCTAGGGAAGTACAGGTTCGACTTCGAAATATCCTCTTTTTTTCAGATCAATCCGGAGCAGGCACTCAACCTTTACAAATACGCATCAATGATGGCGGCGGGGGAGACTCCCGAGAATATTCTTGAACTATATTCAGGGGTAGGTACTCTGACTGCTTTTCTCTCTGAAGGCGCGAAGCACGTGACCGCAGTTGAGGAATGGCCCCAGGCTTCGAAATATTTAAAAATAAATGCGGAACTAAACGGCCTGGATAACATAACTGGTCATTCAGGATCAGCCGAGGATATTTCAGAGGCCCTTTCAGGAGAGAAATTTGATACAGTAGTGCTGGATCCTCCAAGGACAGGATGCGACCCCAGGGTCATAGCCTCGATAGTGAAAATCGCACCGCAAAAAATAGTCTACGTTTCGTGTGCCCCGGCAACTCTGGCCCGTGACATAAAGATCCTGATATCACATGGGTATACCATCAAAACCATCCAGCCGTTCGACATGTTCCCCCAGACAGGCCACGTTGAAACGGTAGTATTGATGTTAAAAGAGTAATATATCTTGCTAGCCAATTATCAGGTTTACTGATAGAATAGTTAACAATAAGCATTCTAAATACCATTGTTAGAGATATCCGATACTTATTGAATAACAGCTTAAACATAAAAAATTTGAATTTATAAATAAACAGGTCGATTACAACCTGTTTGGAAGGGAAATAAAAAACTATAGGAGGTATAAGAATGATCAAAGTTGGAAGTAAAGCCCCTGAATTTAGTGCGCCTGCATTTCATGAGGGGAAGTTCAAAAAAGTGAATTTGGCTGATTATGCCGGAAAATGGGTAATGTTATGTTTTTACCCGGGTGACTTCACATTTGTCTGAGGAACGGAAGTTTCAGCAGTTGCTGAAAAATACAGTGAATTTGAAAAATTAGGCATAGTAGTATTGTCCATTTCTGTTGATTCCACGTTTGTCCATAAAATATGGAATGATCAAGAACTATCGAAAATGATCAATAAGGATATCCCTTTCCCCATGCTTTCGGACCAAGGTGGTAAAATAGGCACAATGTACGGTGTTTATAATGAAGAATCAGGCACCGAAACGCGAGGCCGTTTTATTATTGACCCAGATGGCGTGATCCAAGCATTTGAAGTGCTTACGCCCCCTGTCGGCAGAAACGTAAGTGAAGCTTTGCGTCAGTTTAAGGCATTCCAGCTCGTTCGTGATACTAAGGGAAAAGAAGTAACGCCAAGTGGCTGGCAACCCGGTAAAAAAGTGCTTAACCCGGGTATTGACCTTGTAGGC
>JAAZCN010000184.1 GCA_012513245.1 Synergistaceae bacterium
CCTGCCCTCACATAGGTGGAGGCAGAAGCAGGTGTAAGTCCCACTCTGTATTCGCGGTTCTTGATCTCTTTAGGACATCCTATCTTCATATCAAATATCATCTCCCCTGCGAAAAATGAAAAACCTGATACAAATTGATAATATCACAATATTCAGAATATTGCATTATTCATAAATTATTGGCTGTTATATTACGATTTCTATCTGTTTATGAGAGAAAATGACATGTTTATTAGGAAATCAACAATAAATTTTTTCTACGTATGGAGATGTTGCGGCCGTCATCATGGCCGCGTAATTAACACGAAATGCTGCTACTTCGCCCACCTTTGGCCTATTTGCCATTTCTTCAATGTCACAGACAAGATGATCGCTAGAGGCGCCTAAAACTTTAAGGCCTGGGGACACTGAACGAAGCCCTTCTGGAAATATATCCTGCCTTCCTGCTCCCAATATTCCTCTTAAGCGTATGCCAATATCATCAAAATAAGGAGTCTTACCAAAGGCATCAAGTTCTACTGTTCCCCATGGTTTACTTGGTTTTCTCGCGACCTCCACCCATTCAGCATAGAATTCGATTGTATCCTGTCTAAGCCAATCAAAAGGTTTCCAAGCGATAGATCCACGGAGCATTGCACTGCCAATACGCAAGTGATTGATTTCTTTGTGCAAAAATCCATCATACAACATAGGTACACAGGTAGTTCCGCCAATAGATACCTTTTCAAGCGGGTAACCTGTTATTTCTTCAACGATCTTCTTGCACTTAATAAGATGAGAAATGTTTTCGAAGGACGGAAGGATGCCGCCGAAACAGCTCAAACTTGCTCCAACTCCGATTATTCTAACTCTTTCGAGCTGCCTAATGCTATCTTTTGTTTCAAAAAGAGCATCTTCCATTAATCCTTCACGAAGATCCCCAACTTCTATCATAAGGATAACATCATAATTTTTCTTCAACATCCTACATTCTTGCTCGATCATGAGAATAGTATCAATGCTCGACACAAGTGTCGAATCTGTTATTCTAACTGCATCAGCTATTTCACTTGGCATAGGAATACGTATAAGCAAAAACTTAGCATTTATTCCAAATTCTTGCTGTTTAATAATATTATCCAGACGAATATCTGCAATACAAGCACAGCCACCTTCAATAAAAATCCTAGCTATTTCATGAGATCCGCAAAGGCCTTTCGTTACTCCCCATACAGAGATGCCCAAATTTTTAGCAAATTCGGTTATTAATCTAGTATTTTTATATATGGGATCACAAAAAATTCTCATTTCCGGTTTTTTCAAAATCGTAGGCTCCTGATTTTTCATTATAATTGATGTAAGCATTTGGTGATTGATTCAAATATCTGTTACCGTTTCTTCCAGAACTATACCTTCATTTTTAAGTTCTTCCAGAACCGGTCCATAAATCTCTTTCGTCACAGGCACGTGCAGACCCGGGGAACTTATCTTTCCCTCCAGAATAAACCTAACTGCTATAGCGGGTGGTATACCTGTTGTCCTTGCAATCGAGCTCCAAAGACCAGGGACACCGAAATCGATCAATGTCGACTTGTATTGCTTCTTCTCTCCGCCAGAATATTCAGCAATCACTTCATCACAGAGAACTACCATGTCCCTTTCGGATGGCTTGAATAACAACTTTTCGCCAAAGAGCAAGGATATGACGTCTCTGGGCGAACAGGAATCAAAGGGTAGGATCCTCTCTTCAAAAAATCCAAGCCATTCCATACGGAGAATGAAGGCGGACCAGGGTCCAAGACCCAAACGCTTACAGAGAGCTTTTTTCGGGTCTCCGGGGAAACCTGCCTGGCTTGCGGTAAATTGGGCTATCGTCATTTCCGTTGTTGAACTTACATCAGTCTCGAAAAATTTAATTTCATTAAGATAACATATCGTTTCGCACCATCCTGGATAACGCAGAGTCCCTCTATATATGGTTTTTGCTTCCGGGATGCCGTAACCTTTTTTATATAGAGTGGAGTCAGCATTTGCATATGCTTCAAAAACTCCCAGCTCAGGCACATCGTACAAAAAGACATTTTTATATGTCTCACCTTCCGGCCAAAGAATTTCATTGTCATCAACCAGGACTTTCGCTGTTCTTTTACTTGCCCCTATAAGGCTTGACGGTGACCATGAGAGTTTATAGCCCCAAGGATTTGTGTTTGCTTCCGGAGCAGGCAGTGCTCCGCACAGAGAACGGAATGATACGACCTTACCCTTATTACTGTGTATGTGGTCAATCGTACTTGCCGCTGACATGTGGTCTATCCCCGGATCCAGGCCAAGTTCCACAACAAATATAAGTCCTTCCTTTTTTATGCTGTCGGAGAGCTTTACCGTTTCATCATCAAGATATGCAGGGTGGACCATATGGACTTTTTTGTCCAGACAGATTTTCGACACCCTTGACATATATTCAGGAGGAAGGAAGTTGACTACTATATCTGGCTTATATTCATCTATAAGATTTGAAGCTTCGTTGCCTGCATTAACCTTCACGATGCCTGAACAAACAGAAAACTTTTTGGCAAAATTCAGATTATCTGCCGAGAGGTCGGCCACAACGATCTTACATAGGCATTTCCTGTCAAGATAATCGATAAAAGGTCCAGAAATGCGCCCCGCTCCCAAAAGCAAAACTGTCTTCATATTGATACGCCTCCATTAGATTGATAGCTGAGAGAGTTATTGAATATAAGAGGGTTTCATAACACCTATCGAACGTGCAACAAATTCGATAAGAGTAAGAAAATCAAATACCGGCAGATGAAGCTCTTCTCTTATCGCTTCTGAGAAAGGCGGAAGATCCGTACACTCAAGGACAAAGGCTCCTATGCTCTTGTCCTGTGATACTGCCTCTTTTGCTGTACTGATGACCTCGCCTGCTATAATGTTGAGATCTACATCATCATCGGGTGCTGTAAATATTTTGTTCCACTCAGGTGAATTTTCCATTCCTAAAATGTTCAGTTTGATGTCGACTGTAATGCCGGCAGCCCTGAGGTGCTCAATTTTCAGAGCACTCTTCTTAGCAGTGATGACAGCTATAGATCTGTCAGGCCCGAGCATCTTATGTACTAAAGGCACCTGAAGAAGGCTTGACGTAAAGACCGGCACTTCAAGCGATGATGCTAGTTTTTCCTGAAATATGGCATTGAAACCACAACTGGTAGTTATTGCCTCTATCCCCTCTGATATCATTTTTCTTGATTCGATAATCATATTTTCCAGGACATCCTGGCTAGGATTTTCGAGTACAGTATGTATATTTGCTCCTTTGATCCTGCTCAGTCGCACCGAAAAAGGATAGGAATCAGTATTAGTGCTGTTTCCCGGCAGGGTTTCAAGTTGGACCAGCCCTTTTGGCACATGCCCTTCTTCCCAGCATAGTATCCCGATTTTGCATGGATCTATTTTGTCCATCTCCTCACCCTCTCTTAGTAGGAATACGGGGGTTTCCGACCCCCGTATTCTCCCCTGGCGCGTAAAAATAGTTACGCCATCACACCAAGAACAACATAGAGCACGAACGTGATCCCCGCTGTCAGCAATGCGTATGGCAACTGCGTCATGACATGGTCCATATGGTCGGAAGCTGCCCCGAAGGAAGAAAGGCACGTTGTATCTGATACAGGCGAACAGTGGTCTCCAAAGAGCCCACCACCCATTACTGCGCCTACTGTGATGAATACAATTGGCCCCAGTTCTCCTCCCGAAAGGTTAAATGCGATGGGAATAGAGAATGGAACAAGCAATGCATACGTGCCCCAGGATGTCCCTGTAAAGAACGATATGCATGCTCCTGCCGCAAAAGTAATAGCCGGCAGCATTGCCGGCGTCATCCAGGCTTTTGTCAGCTCCATTACGTAAAGTTGGGCGCCCAGACTCTTAGAGATAGTATTGATGGAGTATGCAAGCGCCAGTATAAATATTGCAGGAAGGACCGCTTTGATACCCGCAGTCGCAGTCTCGACAAAATCTTTGACGCTTTCGAAGTATCCACCAATTGCCATAACTATCGACTGGTAAATGACTACCGCAAAAAAAGCCTCAAGTATCTTGACTCCGCCTAATATCACAAAAGTACCGACAGCTATGCTTATCAACATTACAACCGGAATAACCAAGTGTAAAAGCATATGCGTTGCCTTGCCCGGGATTGGCTTTATTTCATCCAACTC
>JAAZCN010000027.1 GCA_012513245.1 Synergistaceae bacterium
CAGACCAGGACGGAGGCCCTACAAGGGTAATGGCCGTACTGGATAAATAACCTTAAAACAGCCATCCTAAAAAACCTAATAATACAATCATAGCATGTGTTTATAAGGTGTAGCATGGAATATAACTGTATTATTTGTTTTTTTCAGTAACAACTACACTATCGAAAGAATCAGTTCCCTGATCACTTTGCATGCTGCAGCGGTCGAGACTCCGCTGTTGTCATAGTGGGGGGCAAGCTCGTTAACATCACATCCTACAACATCAGGTCTCTTTATGCGGTGGATCGCTGAAATAAGGTCGACGAAAGATACTCCACCGGGCTCAGGAGTCCCGGTCCCGGGGAATATAGATGGATCCAGTACGTCAAGGTCGATGGTCAGATATACAGGCTTACCGCTGAGACCTGAAAGTACTTCATCAAGTGTTTTGAAGTCGTATTTCCGCTGAACGACGTTCTCTCTGGCCCAGAGGTCTTCCTCTCTTGTCATCGAACGGATGCCGAACTGATATATTTTTCCCTTAATGAGTTCATGGCAGCGCCTTATGACGGTCGCGTGAGAAAGTTTTTCTCCCATGTAATCGTCACGAAGGTCAGCGTGGGCATCAAAATGAATTATATTGAGGTCAGGATATTTTTTTACAATGGCCCGGACAGCTCCAAGTGTGACAAGATGTTCTCCGCCGATCATCAGCGGTATCTTGCCGTCGGATACGATCTCAGAAGCCGCCTCCTCTATCCTTTCAAGCACCTCGCAGGTGTTACCGAAGGGAAGGTCAAGTTCTCCTGCATCAAAGACAGAAAGATCCGTAAGATCTTTTTCAAGATAGGGAGAGTAGGGTTCTATGCCGTATGATTCGTTGCGAATAGCAGACCCGGCAAACCTCGAGCCGGGTCTGTAGCTGCAAGTGCCGTCAAAGGGAGCGCCGAATATAACGAGATCTGCCTCGTCATAACTGCTTTCGCACCCGATGAAGACCATAGGAACATTATTCTTTATCGGCGTCATCAAGGAGTTCTCTTAAGTAGTTCGGCAGCGCGAAGCAGCCCGTGTGAAGATCCGTGTTGTAATACTTTGTCTTTATGCCGAGGCTGTTCCATCTATCAGCATCGAGGTCTTTTATCGGATCTTTTTCCTTCGAGGCAAAACCAAAAAGCCAGTGGCCGGATGGATATGTCGGGATATGAGCCTGATAGACGCGGGTGATCGGGAAGAACTCCCTGATCCTCTTGTGGGCTCTCTTCATGGACATGGCGTAGCTCTCATAATAGGGACATTCGTGCTGGTTGACGAGGATCCCCTCTTCAGTGAGCGCCTTGTAGCAATTGCCGTAAAATTCTTTAGTGAATAGCCCTTCTCCCGGGCCAAACGGGTCCGTACTGTCCACGATTATCAGATCATACTTATTGACCTTGTCCCGTACGAACTTGAGGCCGTCCTCATAGTATATGGTAACTCTTGGGTCGGACAGCTTAGATGATGTCTGAGGCATGTATTCAAAACAGGCCTTAACGACCATCTTATCTATCTCAACCATGTCGATCTTCTCAATACCCTTGTATCTAGTCAGCTCGCGGACAGTACCGCCGTCACCGGCTCCGATGACAAGGACGGTCTTTATGTCGGGGTTTGATGCCATTGGCACATGAACGATCATATCGTGGTATATGAATTCATCCTTTTCCGTAAGCATCATGAGCCCGTCAAGGGTGAGAAACCGACCGAACTCCTCCGCTTCAAAGATGTCTATTCGCTGAAAAACGCTTTTTGCCGAATAGAGCTGTTTATCTACCCTGATTGAAAACCTTACGTTTTCACTATGTTCTTCCGTGTACCAGAATTCCATTTTTTATTCCTCCACTGTCTCAATATTGTTCATTTCCATATCCTTGGTACCTGTCATAACACATCCCTTTTCCTTGGCGTACCTGATATAGTCGATTATTTCGGCTGTCAGCCTCTCGCCCGGAGCAAGTATCGGTATTCCGGGGGGATATGCCATTACAAGTTCTGCACTGATCATCCCTAGCCCTTCCATTATCGGCACGCTTTTTTTCTTTGCATGGAAAGCCTGCTGGGGAGTCATTGCCACCTGTGGATTTATATATTCATGGTCGAGCATGTTCATCGGATCACGGCGGAAACGTCGCTCTATTTCGGAGAGAGCACCAAGAAGCCTCTCTATTTCGAGTTCCCTGTCTCCTACCGAAATAATGGCCAAGACGTTGCCGATGTCGCCAAATTCTATCTGTATTCCAAATTCATCCCTCAGGATGTCATATACTTCTATTCCTGCAAGACCC
>JAAZCN010000185.1 GCA_012513245.1 Synergistaceae bacterium
ATGATGTCTTTGTACATTTCAGCGCCATCCAGGGCGACGGCTTCAAAACCCTTGATGAAGGTCAGAAAGTATCCTTCGAAATCACGCAGGGCAGCAAAGGCCCCCAGGCTTCTGACGTCGAGAAGATCTAGCCTAGGCTAGGTAGAGTATTTCTTTATTAATAAGGAAATAAACTATTGGAGGAAGACAGCGAGGAAACTCGTTGTCTTCCTTATTTATTTGCCTTTTTTCAAATGGGTTTGCGATCTTAGTATAAAAAATCCTTTTTACAGGATCTGACTTTTTTTCTCCTTTATGTAAATTACCCCTTGCAGAAAACATAGCATTTCGTCTATTGTTGGTTAGTGTTTTAATAGAAGTCTTTCAAAATTAGAATTTTTCGAGGAGGATGTACCATGTCCCTTTTAAAAGATAGAAAATTACCTGTGGCAAAGCTCAGACGAACGGCTGATATAGAGTCCCTCGGTTTCAGGACTACCAAATCGATTGGCAGGCTGGAAGGCCTTGTCGGGCAGGAAAGAGCTGTCCATGCTGTAAGCTTTGGCCTGTCGGTACAGAGCAAGGGATATAATATCTTCATGGTAGGAGAACCCGGCAGCGGCAGGACAACATACGCTATGAAGGAACTAACAAGCTGTGCTGCAACAATGCCTGCCCCTGACGACTGGATCTATGTATATAACTTTGACGAGCCCGGTACGCCGCTGGCAGTCAGATTACCTGCCGGCAATGGAAAGGAACTTTCAAAAGATGCAGAAAATGCAGTTGAAGATCTTAAATCCGTCCTTGCAAAGGCTTTTGACAACAATGAATTTGAAGACAACAAAGCCCAGCTTGTAAAGTCTTTCCAGGAAGAAGTAAACAAGTTTATGGAAGAGCTTCGTAAATGGGCTGAGGAGAAACATTTTGCTATAAAGCGCACCCCTCAGGGTTTTGTAAACCTTCCCATGATATTTGCTCCTCCTGTCAAAGAGATAAAAGAGACAGATGAAAAGGCTGTCAAAACCGAGGATATCTCAGAAGAAACAATAACAGAAGAGAGAGAAACCCCAAATGCAGAACCTGTCCTGAGAGAAATGCAGCAGGAAGAGTTCGAGGGCCTCTCTGAAGAAGAACAGGAAAGACTGCAAAAGGCATCAGAAGAAATATCCCAAAAAACCCTTGAGACACTGAGATCCATAAGAGAGAGGGAGAAGGATCTAAAGGAAAAGATCAAGGAACTTGAAGGTCAGATATGCAGAACTGCGATAGGTCCTATCCTTTCAGAGTTAAGGGCTAAATATGCACCGAATAAAAAACTTGAGGAATGGTTTGACGATGTCACAGAAGATATCGTTGCCAACTTTAATGCCTTTCTTGCTTCAGCACGAGACGAAGCAGCAGAAGTAGATTTCACCCGGTATGAAGTCAATTCATTCGTTTGCAATAACCCAAACGAGGGAGCTCCGGTCATCAGAGAGACAAATCCCATCTATTACAACCTGGTCGGAAAGGTAGAGTACGAAAGCCGTCAAGGGAATCTCTATACCGACTTTAGAAGGATCACTCCCGGGGCCATTCATAAAGCCAACGGAGGATTCCTGTTGCTTGAGGCCGAAGAACTATTAAGACAATTTATGTCATGGGATGCGTTAAAACGCGTTCTTCGCTGCAAGGAGCTCCTTATAGAAAATCTTGGTGAGCAGCTTGGCTATATTCCGGTGTCATCACTCAGGCCGGAACCGATCCCAATTGACATTAAGGTAGTGGTAGTAGGTACTCCATATCTCTATTACCTGCTGAACATCTATGATCCTGAGTTCCAGAAGATATTTAAGATAAAGGCCGACTTTGACACGGACATGCCGAGGACAAAAGAGTCAGAAATGCAGCTTGCCCAGTTCGTTTCCGGATTTGTTGAGCACGAGGGGAAACTTAATTTCACAGTCACCGCTGTCGGAGAAGTGATCGAATGGGCATCACGTCTGGTCGAGAACCAGAACAAACTCTGTACTCAGTTCAACAAAATAGCTGAGATACTTGTTGAAGCAACTGCCTGGGCAAAAATGGACGGCAAGAAGCAGGTCGGACTTACACACGTCAGGAAGGCTCTGGAAGAAAAGACCTTCCGCTCCAACCTTCTTGAAGAAAAAATTCGTGAAGCTTACAGCGAAGACATGATAAGGATAGAGACAAAAGGCTCCGTCGTTGGGCAGATAAACGGCCTGACAGTCGCCCAGCTTGTAGATCACAGCTTCGGTTCGCCTGTCAGGATAACAGCTAACGTATACATGGGCAAAGAGGGCATATTAAACATTGAGCGTGAGGTCAACATGACGGGACCCATACATAATAAGGGACTCCTCATACTTTCAAGCTACCTGGGCCGCACATACGCGCAGGATTTCCCGCTTTCGATGACAGCTCGAATTGCATTTGAACAGACTTACGGAGGTGTCGAGGGAGACAGCGCTTCCTCAACAGAACTGTACTGCATGCTTTCTGCGCTCTCTGGTATCCCGTTGAAACAGAGCATTGCCGTAACGGGATCTATTGACCAGTTTGGCAATATTCAGCCGATAGGCGGGGTCAATGAGAAAATTGAGGGATTCTTCAGCTACTGCAAAGTTTTTGGACTGACAGGCGAACAGGGTGTAATAATACCGCACCAGAACGAGCAGCATCTTATGCTCAGCCACGAAGTGCTGGAAGCAGTCAAAAAAGGCAAGTTCCATATATGGAGCGTGAAGACCATCAACGAAGGAATAGAGATACTGACAGACGTAAAGGCCGGCACCCCAGACGCAAATGGTGAATACCCCGCAGAGACAGTACACGCTAAGGTAAGGACCTGTCTGGAAGGATGGATAGAACGTTCTTTCATACATAAAAAGAAGATGCAGGACAAAGTGGATCCGCCGGAAGACAAAAAGAAATCAAAGGGCAAGAAAAAAAGCAAAAAATCCGAGGAAATATAAATCAGTGAAGAAGCCTCACCATGCAAAAGAGATCCTGGATGCCTTTGAAAAGCACTGGGGCAATGAGGGCAGACCCTCACCCGAACTGAAGCATGATGAACCGCTTGACGGTCTTATGCTGACGTTGCTTTCTCAAAACACCAACGATAAAAATCGTGACAAAGCTTTTGAAAAACTTAAAGCTGAATATCCGAAGTGGGACCGAGTCGCAGAGGCACCTATCGAAAAAGTTGTGGACCTGATAAGGGTAGCCGGTCTCGGCGACACAAAAGCTAAGCACATGAAGCAGATCCTTGTCATTCTGAAAGAAAAATTTGGCAGGTACTCATTGATCGAGATGCAGAAGTGGAAAGTGGAAGAAGCAAGGGAATTCCTGGTATCTCTTCCCGGAGTTGGGGTAAAGACCGCGGGCTGTGTTTTGATTTTTGATCTCGATATGCCCGCCTTCCCTGTAGATACACATGTAGCACGGATAAGCCGCAGGCTTGGATGGGTACCGGAAAAAATGGCACCTGATAAGATCCAGGAATACCTTGAAAGCACACTTCCCCCCGAACGTTTCAGAGGAGCTCATTTAAACATTATCGAGCACGGCAGAGGTATATGTTCAGCCAGAAAACCCGACTGTAAAAACTGCTTTGCAGAAAAACGGTGCCAATTCACGAAAAGCCTTGACGGATGAACATTTGTTGGTATAATACTTCTGTTCGCCGGGGTGGCGGAAGGGTAGACGCACGGGACTTAAAATCCTGCGAACGCAAGTTCGTGCGGGTTCGAATCCCGCTCTCGGCACCAGCAATACCAGCAACGCACCAACTAAAATCGCGGGGTGGAGCAGTACGGCAGCTCGTCGGGCTCATAACCCGAAGGTCGCAGGTTCAAATCCTGCCCCCGCAACCATTTTAAAAACATTTAAGGGTGATAAACCCTGATTATGACCGGATCGGCAGAATATGCTGATTCGGTTTTTTACTTTTCTTGCCGGTTGACTACCTCTTACGGACAATGATATGATGGCAGTAGACGGAGAAAGTGAAAACTTATGGGCTTTCTTCTGATGAGGTAATGCTACAAAAAATAAAAATACAATAAGAGAGGACTGACAATATGATTTTACTGCCCAATTTACCATTCGAGAAAGATGCGCTGGAACCTCATATTAGTTCCAAGACTCTGGATTTTCATTATGGTAAGCACCACAATGGCTATGTTACGAACCTGAATAAACTCATTGAGGGCACTGAATTATCAGAAGAAACCCTTGAAAGCATCATAAAAAAAACTTCAGGCAAGGATGACAAAACAGCTATTTTCAACAATGCTGCACAGGTTTGGAACCATACCTTCTACTGGCATTCGATCAAGCCTGAAGGCGGCGGTCTTCCTTACGGCCCCGTGGCGAAAAAGATCGATGCAGATTTTGGAAGCTACGATGTGTTTGTCCAAAAATTTAAGGATGCAGCTCTGGGTCAGTTTGGAAGCGGTTGGGCCTGGCTTGTTCAAAAAGACGGCAAGCTGGAGATTATCAAAACTTCCAACGCCGATACACCTATTGCTAAGGGAATTAAGCCTCTACTAACGGCAGATGTATGGGAGCATGCATATTATCTCGATTACCAGAACAAACGCGCTGATTATCTGGATTCATTCATCAAGAATCTGATAAACTGGGATTTTGTGAACGCAAACCTTACCGCTTAAACGAAAAAATAATTTTTAACTCAACTTTCCCACATGCTTTTGATAGGGCCGTTTTCCGTCAGAAAAACATATTAGATCAACAATAGTGCTCGAATCATTTCGAGTGCGCTTTGAGATCGGGAAGCGAGTGACTTTGAACTTTGGCTATGACTAAGTAAGTAACCTAGGACAAGGACCTGGA
>JAAZCN010000186.1 GCA_012513245.1 Synergistaceae bacterium
CCCAAGTGTGCCCTGCACTGCTGCTGTTGCAACTATTCCGTAGACGACCGCCCTCAGCATCTTGGCCGATCTATCCACTATGTCCTCTTTCACTGAATCAGGAAGAGGCATTATGTCTTTCACATACTGGAGTATCAGGTGACCGTCTCTGACAAAGAAGAACGAGGATACGGTAACTACTGCCAACAGATAAAAAACCTTGAAAGCATTGCCCAGTATCTCCCTTGAAAGTATCCTCACGAAACCTGTAAACCAGTTTAGACTGCTGCCTATTATCGATTCAAAAACCGGGATGCCGCTTACGAAGTTAAGATTGTATAAAAGCGGCCCTAAAACAGGAACTTTATTTAGTTTTACCAATATCTCACTGTAAGATCCAGAGAGGACACCGCTTTGAATAACGGTCTCGTAGACTTTCAAAAATTCTTTGATCAGAAAAAGTCCAAAGAAAAGCATCGGGATGGCCATAAATACGACTATGGCGAGGGTGGTTATTCCAGCCGCAATATTTTTAAGTTTGTCTGGAAAAAAGTTGTTGCAGAGATATCTGTAGATAGGATATGCAAAATAGGATAGCAGCACAGACCACAGGAGCGGCCGACCAAGTGGAGAAACAATGAGCCATGAAAGGAAAAAAAAGAGAACAAGAAGTAATGCAAAGGGTATTATGCTCTCTCTTATTTTATTCGTCATCCTGAGGTAACGATGATCCTGCAATATCCCTGCCCCCGATCCTGTAAACAAGCGAATTTGAGAAGACTTTATAAGAGATCTCTTCTCATATTAAATATTCCTTAACTAAGGACAATGATACCTGAACTTTCCCACATGTTGCTAATAGTGAATTTTAAGTCCCTCTTTTTCGTCTTCTCCGCATGATTCTGATCAGGAGAAAGCTCTTTCCTGTCAATTAAAAATTTGAAAAAACTACAGAATTAGAGCTATTTCGAGTGCGTTTCGAGATCGGAGATCCAGTGTCTTTAAGTCACTGGTTTCCCGCTCAAAATCATGCGGGAAAGACGGTGGGGAAGTTCAATTATACTATCAATCAGCAAACTGGTTAAAATGTGCGTCACAATCTGTTTATTTTAGCGGCGGCAAGAGCAGAGAGCGCCGCTCCTACTCCATTGTCTATGTTGACCACGACCAGACCCGGACTGCAAGAACAAAGCATCGACCTCAACGCAGTTTTTCCTTTTTCTGCAATACCATACCCGACTGACGTGGGAAGGCCGATAACAAGCGACGGCACGAGCCCTGAAACCACGCTGGGCAGTGCACCGTCCATGCCAGCTGCCACTATAACAACATCAGCTTTTCTTATATCTTCCAAAACCTCAAAAAGACGGTGTATTCCTGCGACTCCCACATCATAGAACCTTTCTGCGTTTGAGCCGAAAAAATCTATTATCTGCGCAGCCTCTTCAGCCACAGGGACATCTGTGCTCCCTGCAGAAACAACAGCTATGATAGCTTTATTTTTTACTATAGTGCCAAAAAGAGTCTGTCCTACACGAGAAACGGGGTCATATTTGAAATCTCTTATAACAGAAGTGACAGTACAGAACTGGCTTTCATTCATCCTACTGAAAGCGGTATCAAGTTTATTGGCCTTAATCTCTTCTGCTATGCCAAGCAACTGCTTATCTGACTTTCCCTCGCAGAATATGATCTCAGAGAAACCTTTCCTGCTTTTTCTGTTTAAATCAAGCCTTACTTCCATTAGATCAACCCCAAGTTTTGTCCTTCAGAAAATCGTAAAAACGACTTAGAAAGATTATTCCCACTCAATTGTTGCGGGAGGCTTTCCGGTTATATCAAGCACAACCCTGCTGATATCCGGAACTTCGTTGCATATCCTTCTGCTGACAACCTCCAGAAGTTCATAAGGAAGATGTACCCACTCTGCGGTCATTGCGGCGAGCGACGATACCGCCCTGAGAACCGCTGTCTCGCCATAACTCCTGACATCTCCTACTACTCCAACGC